>NZ_JBVFXW010000072.1:0-10538 GCF_055522395.1 Psychrobacter sp. TPE 89C | reverse complement strand
AATAAAAACACAAAAATGTGTTACCTACGATTAATTACGTGGTAAATGCCATAATTCATGTGTTTTTAACATTTTTTTTGATTTAAACCCTCGAAATTGTCAAAATATAGCGGTATAATCCACCGTTATAATCTTTACTAAATAACCTTATTTTCTGGAGTTATCATGGCAGCGCAATCTACAGCACTTGTAATCAATCTTGATCAGCTAGGAAAAGACGACATTGAAATGGTCGGCGGTAAGAACGCTTCATTAGGTGAAATGATCAGCCATTTGTCTGATTTGGGTGTTAGTGTACCAGGCGGCTTTGCCACCACATCAAATGCGTTTAATCGCTTTTTGAATGAAACTGGCCTGCTTGACAAAATCAACAGCGAACTAAAAACACTAGATGTTGATGATGTAAAAAAACTTGCAGAAACTGGTAAAAAGATTCGTACTTGGATTATTGAGCAAGAGCTGCCAAAAGATCTTGAACAAGAAGTACGTCAGTCATTTGAAGCCATGAGTGGCGGCGAAGACATCGCTGTTGCTGTACGTTCTTCTGCGACTGCCGAAGATTTACCAGATGCTTCATTTGCTGGTCAGCAAGAGACATTCCTAAACATTCGCGGTATTGATAATGTTCTAATCGCTATTAAAGAAGTATTTGCTTCTTTATACAATGACCGTGCTATCTCTTATCGTGTACACAAAGGTTTTGAGCACGAAGGTGTTGCACTATCTGCAGCCGTACAACGTATGGTACGTTCAGAAACTGGCGCAGCTGGTGTGATGTTCACGCTAGATACCGAAAGTGGCTTTGATCAAGTGGTATTTATCACGTCAAGCTATGGTCTAGGTGAAATGGTTGTACAGGGTGCGGTTAACCCAGATGAATTCTATATCTCAAAACAATTGCTAGCCAACGGTAAACCTTCGGTTATTCGCCGTAACCTAGGCAGCAAGCATAAGAAAATGATTTATGGCGACGAAGGCAGTACTGCTAAGTCTGTAAAAACTGTCGATGTTGAAAAACAAGATCGCATGCAGTTCTCATTGTCTACTGAAGAGCTAACCTCACTTGCCAAGCAAGCCGTAACGATCGAAAAGCATTACGGTCAAGCAATGGACATCGAGTGGGCAAAAGATGGCGATACTAACGAAATCTTTATCGTTCAGGCACGTCCAGAGACGGTTAAGAGCCGCCAAGACAGCAATGTCATGGAACGCTATATCATCAATACGACTGATGCAAAAATCTTATGCGAAGGCCGCTCAATTGGTCAACGTATCGGTTCAGGTAAAGTACGTATCGTTAGCAACCTAAACGAGATGGACAAAGTACAAGAAGGTGACGTACTCGTATCAGACATGACTGATCCGGATTGGGAACCAGTCATGAAACGCGCTTCTGCTATCATCACTAACCGTGGTGGCCGTACTTGTCACGCTGCTATTATCGCGCGTGAGCTAGGTGTTCCAGCCATCGTTGGTTGTGGTAATGCAACTGAATTATTGGTTGACGGTCAAGACGTAACTGCTTCTTGTGCTGAAGGTGATACTGGTTTCATTTATGAGAGCCAAATCGACTTTGAAGTACAAACCAACTCTGTTGAAACAATGCCAGAGCTAGCATTCAAAGTAATGATGAACGTTGGTAACCCAGATCGCGCTTTCTCATTCACGCAAATGCCAAACGAAGGTATTGGTCTTGCGCGTCTAGAATTCATCATCAACCGTATGATTGGTGTGCATCCAAAAGCATTGCTAAACATGAACAGCTTGCCACGCGAAATTGCACAAGCCATTCAAGAGCGTATCGCTGGTTATGCGTCACCTGTTGACTTCTATGTTGATAAATTGGTCGAAGGTGTTTCAACCCTAGCCGTTGCCTTTATGGATCAGCCAGTCATTGTTCGTATGTCAGATTTTAAATCTAACGAATATGCTAACTTGTTGGGTGGTAAGCTATACGAGCCATCAGAAGAAAACCCAATGCTTGGTTTCCGCGGTGCCAGTCGTTATGTGTCTGACAACTTCCGTGACTGCTTCGAGCTTGAGTGTAAAGCACTGAAGCGCGTACGTGATGAGATGGGCTTGACCAACGTCGAGATTATGATTCCTTTCGTACGTACCGTTGGCGAAGCAGCACAAGTCATCGAGTTACTTGAGAAAAACGGTCTGAAACGTGGCGAAAACGGTCTGCGCATCATCATGATGTGTGAGCTACCAACCAACGCGCTATTGGCAGAAGAGTTCTTAGAATACTTCGATGGTTTCTCGATTGGTTCTAACGATTTGACTCAGTTGACACTTGGTCTAGATCGTGACTCAGGCATCGTCTCACATCTATTTGATGAGCGTGATCCTGCGGTTAAGAAACTGTTGACTATGGCTATTGATGCTTGCCGTAAGCAAAACAAATATGTCGGTATCTGTGGTCAAGGTCCATCAGATCATCCAGATCTTGCTTACTGGTTGATGGAACAAGGTATCAGCTCAGTATCATTGAACCCAGATTCAGTACTAGATACTTGGTTATTCTTGGCTGGTGAAGAATCAAAGTAAGCCATTACGTTCATTCGTAGCGGTCATTTACACTGTCACTAAGAGCACCACAATTAGGGTCTATTTGATTTTTTCAAATAGACCCTAATATAATGTACGAAGACATGACTAACTATGCAGGCAATTATGCAGATTTTCCTTGCTCGAAATAACGTACAAGCTGGGCCATATAGTTTGGATCAGCTCAATATCATGCTAACCTCTGGTGAAGTATTGCTAGACGATTTGATATGGCATGACGGCCTAGACCAATGGCAGCGCGTCGGCAACTTAACCAATAATCAAACGGTTTATCGACCGACCAACGTTAATAGCCCTCAGGCCAATGACTCTATTATCAATAACGTTACTGTTTTTCCTGAAGATAACGTCAATGATGCACAGGACGGCAAGTCAGTATCATTAGATAGATTATATGGCAAGCCTGAACGTCCAAAAGACACCAGTAAAGATGCAAAAGCAGACATGACAACCAATCGTCATCATACGCCGCATCACAATGTGTCATTGAATAAATCTACTAACAGTAAAGCTACCTCGAGCAAAGACAAAGTCGTTGGTAATGTTGTCCTTGCACCCATCATGTCACGAGTCCTAGCAACTGCGCTAAATGGCTTGTTATACATACTGGCTATTTTTCCGCTAGTTATGGCATTGACTAAAATGGATGTGGATTACACTAAATTCCAAAACATCCAAGATATGGACGCAGCTTATCAATACTCAATGACGCTGATGGAGAGCCTTCCTAGCAGCACATTAATGATGTCGCAAGTCATGGTTTTTGGCTTGTTTGCGTTACAGTTAGTATTCATCACCATGCGTGGTCAATCACTGGGCAAGCTAATCACTGGTATTCGCGTCGTGGATCAAACCACGCATCGTCTGCCTTCTTTTATCAAGCTCATCGGCATGCGTACATTGCTGCTATTTATTATCTATAATTTGCTATTCTCATTCACGAGCTTTTTAGGTTTTGTGATTATTGCTATTCACTATTACATGGCATCGAAAAGCCCTGAAAATATTGGTTGGCATGACAAACTTGCTAAAACCTTAGTCGTAAAAGCAGATAGCAGTCAGATAGTGAAAGAGCCAAAAATAAAATAACCGTCTTGTGAGTTTGGTTATTATTGATATGTCTTATATATAATAAAAAAGCAGCGTACGATCGTTGCTTTTTTTATTGGTAAAGACATATTCATCATTTTTATATTTTATTGACAGTACCGTAGAGATTAACCTTTGTGTTAATGGCTAAGTACTGTTATAATACGGCGCTTTATAAACTAAGCTTATTCCTCATTATTTTTATAAAATTTGATAGGATTCGGGCTTACCTTATAAATCTCCTTGCTATTAACATAGGGTTAATAGCTACTAATCCGTAAGGAGTCATAATGCGACATTACGAACTGGTGTTACTTGTACACCCAGACCAAAGCGACCAAGTGGTCGGAATGGTTGAGCGCTATATCAAGTTAGTTCAAGACAACAACGGTGTTATCCATCGTTTAGAAGATTGGGGCCGCCGTCAATTGGCATATCCAATCAACAAGATTCACAAAGCTCATTACGTTCTTTTCAACATTGAAACTGACGGTGAAACTTTAGCTGAACTTGAAGAATTATTCCGTTATAACGACGCGATCATTCGTAGTCTAGTTATGCGCCGTGACGACGCTGTCACTGAAGAGTCGCAGTTAGCCAAGAATGCCGATGAAAAACGCGCACGCAAAGCAACTACTCGTCGTCCAGACAGTCGTGAAAACGATAACGACGACAACGACAACAGTGAAGACTAATTAAAGGAGAATACTCATGGCACGTTTCTATCGCCGTCGCAAATTCTGCCGTTTCACTGCTGAAGGCATCACTCACATCGATTATAAAGATGTTGAGTTGCTAAAACAGTATATCAGTGATAATGGTAAAATCGTACCAAGCCGCATTACCGGTACATCTACTAAATATCAGCGTCAACTAGCTACTGCTATCAAGCAAGCTCGTTATTTATCGCTACTTCCATACACTGATAACCATCAGGGTTAACCGTTAATTAACTAGGAATGACTCATGCAAATTATTTTGTTACAGCGTATCGTCAACCTTGGTAAACTCGGTGAAACCGTCGATGTGAAACCAGGTTACGGACGTAACTTTCTTATCCCTTTGGGTAAAGCACTACCTGCTACTAAAGCTAACATTGAAAAGTTCGAAGCACGTCGTGCTGAACTTGAAGCTGAAGAAGCGAAAGAAGTAGCTGTTGCTCAAGAACGTGCTGACGCACTAACTGACGTTAATGTCATCATGCGTGCTAAATCAGGCGACGAAGGCAAGCTATTCGGCTCTATCGGTACTCGTGATATTGCTGAAGCATTGACTAACTCAGGTCTAGAAGTAGACCGTGCTGAAATCAAGCTTCCTGAAGGCACTTTACGTCAAGTTGGCGAATATAATGTTGATATTCAGCTACATCATGACGTTACTGCTAGCATCTTAGTTACTATTCTTTCTGAAGAAGGTAACAACGATGACGAAGACGACGTTGCAGACGAAAGCGAAGACTATTCTGAAGAGTAATCTTTAGCATATCTAGTTTCAGTCTACATAAAAAACCAGTGATGTTATGTCACTGGTTTTTTTACGTCTGCACTTTATGGTAGTAGTCTAATATTGATTGAAATTGAGTTTTAAACAAACAATACTTTCCTTTCAAACAACGCGATAATTGTCCTTTCATTAATGATCTCTGCAATGACATAATCCAGTAACTAGCCGTAATAATTCTCCAAAAAAACTTATACTTAACAACAAGATACCATATATAAAGCATCTATATTACCGTGCAGTGAATTGCTATTATAGCCATATCTAATCTACTGGTTCCGAGTTGTAGATAATAATAAGGTACGATAATATGATAAACACTAATGACAGATTAATATGTATCAAAGGTAACGACGTGTACTTAGAAGGTGAGATATATACCGTGGGTAGAATCGTCAACGATAAGTATTTTCAACTAATGACAGGTAGTAATGACGACCATTGGTACGCAACATTGGATAAAGAAGGTATCTGTGTGAGTTTCGACTCGATAGTAGCAGAAGGTAATAAAGCACGATTCGATAAAATCGCGTAAGTACCAACTAAATACTGCTTTAAACATGCTGTGCACAACGACTAGTCATTTAAAATGGCCAGTTTTTTTGGTTAAAATTCAATAATCACCGTTCTGTAAGCTAATAATCCTCATAAAAGCATCTTAAGATGTATGTACTACCTCCTCGCCATGCCTAGTAAATCGTAAAAAACCTATCGATAACCCCATATATTTCACGAATGTATTTCCTAGTCGCGTCTATTTACTATAAAATATGCCCCTTTAAAAATTCGTATCGTTATTGATGCCTGTTCGCGTGAATAATTCATTAAGATATAAACCATATTGAGACAGTGATGATTGTATTTTGGCTTGTGCTGACCATTCTTTTTATTATTTTCGCTACCGCAAAATTAAAGTGGCATCCTTTTTTAGTGTTGATATTGTCAGCATTTTTGGTAGCACTATTCTACCAAGTACCACTTAATACTGTCGCCAAGACAATCTCTGATGGCTTCGGTGGTATCTTAGGTTATATCGGTCTAGTGATTGTATTCGGTACTATTATCGGCTTAATCCTTGAGAAAACTGGTGCAGCCATCGTCATGGCAGAAACCGTTATCAAAGTGTTGGGGCCACGCTTCCCTACTCTGACTATGTCTATCGTCGGTGCAGTTGTGTCAGTACCTGTATTCTGTGACTCTGGTTACATTATCTTAAACTCTTTAAAAGAAACATTAGCCGAGCGTTTAAAAGTATCTAGTGTGGCGATGAGCATTGCCTTAGCCACGGGCTTGTACGCAACACACACCTTCGTGCCACCGACACCAGGTCCAATTGCCGCGGCAGGCAACCTAGGATTAGAATCCAATCTAGGTTTGGTCATCATGGTCGGTGTGGTTGTGACAGCCGTTGCTGTATTGGCTGGCTGGTGGTGGTCTAACCGTTTTCTGAATGTGACGCCTGATAATATAGATGCGCTGGATGCACCCGCAGCGACGTTACCTGAAAACATGAAAACGCGTGATGACTATAGCAATATGCCGTCAGCAACGATGGCATATTTACCTATTATCGTTCCCATCCTATTGATCTGCTTATCGTCTGTTGCCAACTTCCCAAGCGCACCATTTGGTAGTGGTACGTTGACAGACATCTTAGTATTCATTGGTAATCCACTAACGGCACTGCTCATTGGTCTATTTTTATCATTCTTACTTATCAATACCGAGCAAAAAACACAGCAGATCAGCGACAGCATCTCACAAGGTCTGGTCGTAGCCGCTCCTATCTTATTGATCACTGGCGCTGGTGGTGCGTTTGGTGCCATGTTAAAAGTGACACCAATCGGTGACTATTTAGGTACGACATTGTCTGCATTAGGACTGGGTATCTTTATGCCATTCATTGTCTCTGCTGCGTTAAAAACCGCGCAAGGCTCAACCACCGTAGCGCTAGTCACTACCTCTGCGATGGTTGCACCGTTATTGGATCAAATTGGTTTAGACAGTGAGCTGGGTCGCGTATTTTGTGTGATGGCAATTGGTGCAGGTGCTATGACTATTTCACACGCCAATGACAGCTTTTTTTGGATTGTCAGTCAGTTTAGCCGCATGAGTGTGTCACAGGCATACAAAGCCCATTCAATGGCGACGGGTATTCAAGGTGTGACCAGCATTGTGTTTATCTGGCTGTTGACCTTAGTATTTATTTAACAGTATTCATTTAACACATTCGCTGAAATATCCAGAAAGACGTTTAAAAATACCCAGAGAGACATTCATGAAGATTTTAATCGCCCCCGACTCGTTCAAAGAAAGCTTAGAAGCATTGGATGTTTGCCGCGCCATTCAATCTGGTTTTAGTCAGGTGTTTCCAAACGCTGACTATACGTTATTGCCGATGGCAGATGGCGGTGAAGGCACCTCTGCGGTATTGTCTTATGTATTAGGCGGACGCTGGAAAGAAGTGGTGGTACACGACCCACTCATGAGACCCATCACTGCAAAGTATTTATTATTGCCTGATGCGACAGCAGTTATCGAAATCGCCCAAGCTTGTGGGTTACATCTATTGACCGTTGCAGAGCGTAATCCTGTCATCGCTAGCAGTTACGGTGTCGGTGAGCTGATTGCCGATGCTTTAGATGAAGGCGCCGAGCGTATCATTATTGGGCTGGGTGGTAGTGCCACCAATGATGCAGGTCTTGGTATGTTAACGGCATTGGGTATGACATTTCATGATATTAACGACAGTCCATTAGCACAAGGCGGTGGTGAGCTTGCCAAGTTGCACAGACTTAATGACGCAAGCTTCCATACAAAAGTGGCAAATACTGTGTTTGAAGTGGCGTGTGATGTGACCAATCCTTTGTGTGGGCCATTAGGTGCAAGTGCGATATTTGGACCACAAAAAGGGGCACCTCCACAACAAGTTAACGATTTGGATAAAGCCTTAAGCCACTTTGCAGCTGTCCGCGCGGACAGCCATCAGGACTGTCAAGAAGTCGCAGGTGCTGGAGCAGCTGGTGGTCTTGGCTATGCATTGATGAGCTTTTGTGGTGCGCAGCTGAAATCCGGTTTTGATACGGTCGCTGAAGTGACCAAGCTATCACAGCATATCGCAGAGGCTGATCTTGTCATTACTGGCGAAGGTAAGCTCGATGCACAAACAGCCATGGGTAAAGTCGCTGGTGGTATCAGTCATATCGCTAAAGCCAATAATACGCCTGTCATCGCCATCTGCGGTAGTGTCGATGGTTTAAAACCTGCTCAGACTAGCCAGTTCGAGGTCGTCATGCCTAGCATCCAAAAGGTAGATACCATCGAAAACGTACTCAGTCAGGCTTATGACAATATTGAAACCACGGCTGTAAATATTGCTGCGAGTATTAGACTTGGGCAGAACCTGAAATAGCTCAACATTTAAGGTAAGGACAAGCTTTATACATAGGGTCATTAGCAATGTTTAACGCTTGTTTAGACGTTTATCTTAAAATCTCTACAGCCATTTTTGCACTTCATGAATAACGGTTTGCATTCTGTTAGGCAGTACAGACTGACTGCGTACAGCAAGGTATAAAGTTTCACTAACAGGTACTGGTAGATAGTGACTTTTGATAGCTTGAGGATTTGGGTATGCGGCAACCGCATGCGCCGGTAAAACGGTAAACCCAAGTCCCCTGCTAACTGGCTCTAAAATCAAGCTAATCTGGTTTGAAAATCCTTTTTTATCAAAATCATTAATGTGCTGGAACTCAGTATAATTGGCGCTTAGCAGCATACTTGCATGATGTGAGCCGTCCGGATGATCTATAAATCCAAGCTGAGTCAATGCTTCCCAATTTATCTCAGTAGTCGTCGCTGGGGTAATTAATATCAATGCTTCTTGCGCCATAGGCTTGCAACTCACTGTCTCATCACCTGAGATATCCGTCATAAAACCAATATCAATCTCATGCTTGGCAAGCGCCCGCTCTATATCAGCATTGGGTGCAAAGCGATAATCAATAATCAGCTGCGGATACTGTTGTTGTAATGTCAAAAGCTGCGGATACAGCTTAAGCCCCACACTACCCGGTGACATCAGTCTCACCAATCCTTCATAAGGCGGATCCTCACCGATTCGCTGCTCTAAGCGTGCCAATCGCTGTAAGATATCTTCTGCTTCCTGATAGAGCTGTTGACCGGCATCAGTCAATAAGAACTGCTTACCTTGACGAATAAGCAAATCAATATCTAACTGATTCTCTAACTTACTGATGTGTTGACTGACACCTGACTGGGTCATATGTAAGCGCTCGGCTGTATGTGTAAAGTGACCGACGTCAACAAGTGTACAAAAGGTGCGTAACCATGTGATATTCATCATTACAATACATACTTATCTTTATAATAAATGATAATTTTACGTAATTATCTTCTGTTTGTATACTGGCTCCACGTTAAAGAAAACGCACATCAAACAGGAGCACAAGCTATGAACAACGTTTATCCAAGAAGCTTTTCGCATATCGGTCTTTCAGTCCCTGACCTAGATGCAGCCGTGAAATTCTATACTGAAGTAATGGGCTGGTATACCATCATGGAGCCTACTGAGATTGTCGAAGATGACAGCCCTATTGGTAAGATGTGTACTGAAGTATTCGGCTCAGGTTGGGGCAGCTTCCGTATCGCTCATCTATCTACTGGTGACCGTATCGGTGTTGAGATTTTTGAATTCAAAAATCAAGAAAACCCTGAAAACAACTTTGAATACTGGAAAACTGGTATCTTCCACTTCTGCGTTCAAGATCCAAATGTTGAAGAGTTAGCTGAGCGTATGGTTGCAGCAGGCGGTAAAAAACGTATGGAAAAACCACGCTACTACTACCCTGGTGAAAAGCCATATCGCATGATTTATATGGAAGACCCGTTTGGCAACATCGTTGAGATATATAGCCACAGCTACGAGCTTATCTATAGCGAAGGTGCGTACTAAATTCGCTTGAACAGACTATGGTATGTGATAGTAAAATAACAACTTAAAAAAATAGCGTATTCAAATTATGAATACGCTATTTTTATTTATTAACGTCGCATCGAGTAGTAAACGGCTTCAAATATCTGACTGCTTTATTCACTGTTATAACTCTAATACGATATCGATGGTGAAGCCATCACAGCTCCTAAGATTATAAATGCAAGAGCTACCAATGATCTCAAAAACGGAGAACTACAATCTGGCCAGCGAGTGATAATAAAATATAAATTAGCAAATGGAAGAAACAGATACAAAAGCCCCCAGAGTATTGATTCTTGGAAGGCAATGATAATTAACTTAATGCTATAAACAAGAAGCATAATACCTGCGATTATAAGTATAATAGAACCTAAAATTTCCA
>NZ_JBVFXW010000071.1:0-10575 GCF_055522395.1 Psychrobacter sp. TPE 89C | reverse complement strand
CTATAGCGAGGTTACAAAACATTCAGTAAACCAAGCAAGTTTTACTCAGCAGTTTTCGAGATAACTTTATTTAAGATCCAAACAGGCTGTACGACATCAGAGCCTTCTTCAGTCATTGCTTCTTGGCGTATATCTAGCATATAACGATAGTTAGGCTCATAAGTAAAGCCTTGGATGTTGCCGTTTAAAGTGGTGTAGTTTTTCTGATAAGTTTGACGATATTGTAAACACTGAGATTCAACCATAGAGCCGTCAGTTGCTGTCAAATCACATACTGCTTTGCGCGGGGCGACTTCTACTTCAAAACTTGGAATATTCACCACTTTTACATTCATAGGCTGCCCTTCAACCACCATCGTACGTTCATTGTCCATAGTAGAACAACCAGAAAGTGCAAAAGTAGTCATCAATGCTGCAAGTGCAAATTTTTTCATTATAAAATCCTCAGTGAGTTGTTATTAATTATAAGTGGCTTGCTTAAATTTATTTTTTTTAACATCTAATCTTTGTAATAGTTGGTCTTTGTAAAAGCTAATCTTTTTAGTAGTAAGCACGGCACTGCAAATGTGTTATCGAGCAATAAATCATCAAAGTTTATAAATCCTGCCGTGTGTTATTTACTAAGATTAGTATAAGTCGCGAGCTCTCTGTCTCTCTACAACTGCTTTGTAAAGTAACGTCAGCTTTTGCAACTGATGTTAGTGGTACGTATTAACTAGTAGGGCTAATTGATACTGAGCAGGCATCAGACAGCAAAAAGCCAGAATGACAATCACTCTGGCTCAATCAACAATGTATTTACTTTAATAAATTCTAACTACGATAATCAGCATTTATCTTAACGTAATCATAAGATAAGTCGCAGGTATACACCGTATCACTGGCATCGCCACGTGCAAGATTGATATGAATAGTAATCTCAGGACGACTCATGACTTCCTTGCCCGCCTCTTCCGTATAGCTAGGCGCAACGCCACCACTTTGGCAAATCATTACATCATCCAGATACACGTCGACTTGCTCTGTATCTAAATCTTCGATACCCGCATAACCAACTGCAGCCAATATACGACCCCAATTGGCATCGCTGGCAAAGAATGCTGTTTTTACGAGTGGTGAATGTGCAACTGCATATGCCACATCGCAGCACTCTTTCGTCGTCTGACCACCAGTGACTTTCACTGTCATAAACTTAGTTGCACCCTCTCCATCACGCACGATTAATTGCGCCAAACGAACAAACACTTCTGCTAACGCCGTAAATATTGACTGATAATGCGGATGTTCTGGGCTATCGATCACTTCTGAGCTAGCAGCGCCAGTGGCTATCAATACACAGCAGTCATTGGTAGAGGTATCACCATCGACAGTGATACGGTTAAAAGATTGCTCATTGATGGCACTTAGCATCTCTTGTAATAGGTCAGCAGTGATATTGGCATCAGTCGCCACGTAACCCAACATGGTAGCCATGTTCGGGCGTATCATGCCTGAGCCTTTTGACATACCTGTTATGTGATAACTGGTACCCGCTACATCAACTTTTTGACTGGCAAGCTTAGGAATGGTATCAGTGGTACGAATACCATTGGCTGCTGCAAGCCAACTGTCAGGGGCTAAAGTAGCAAGTGCATTGTCTAAGCCTGCGATCACTGCGTCACTATTTAGTGGCTCACCAATGACGCCTGTAGAAAATGGCAATACAGCATTGCTATCTACGCCAGCTTTATGAGCCAGTGCAGCACAGATATCGACAGCACGGCGCTTGCCATCAGCGCCCGTCCCTGCATTGGCATTACCTGTATTGGTCACCAAATAGCGAGGGCTGGCTTTAGCGAAGTGTTCGCGCAATACACGCACAGGTGCAGCACAAAATGTGTTTTTGGTAGTAACAACCGCAGTGGTTGCATTATCCGCTATCTCTATGACGACTAAATCGTCACGATCCTTGTAGCGTACACCCGCTGCAGTCGCACTTAGCTTGATACCTTCGATAGGATAGATCGTATTGGGTACTTCAATATTTCCGACAGCCATCATTACATCCTTAGTGTTCAAGTCTTATTATGATTTATAGACTATGTTTTGATCAATACTATAGTCTGTTCAATATGATTTGGATACAAGGAAGCTGAGTGAAAGTACTACAAATAGTAAATTAATCGAAGCTGACACCTTATCCAATTTATAGAAGATTAACTATATAAACGTATTACTATTTTTTTAAGTCAAATGCCGACCAAATTGGCGCATGGTCAGACGGTTTTTCCATAGCGCGCAGATCATAGCTGATACCTGCATCAACACATGCTTCAACTAGGTCTGCGGTACACAAAATATGGTCGATACGCAGTCCGCGCTTAGGCTCGTCATTAAAACCGCGACTGCGGTAATCAAACCAGCTATAGAGCTCAGTGCTTTCTGGATAATGCAAACGATAGGTGTCCGTCAGCTCACGCGACATCAGTGCACTATACCACTCACGCTCTTCTGGTAAAAATGAAGTCTTTCTGTTTTTGAGCCAGCGCTTAGCATTGACTTCACCAATACCAATATCGATATCTTCTGGAGCGATATTCATATCTCCCATAACCACGAGAGAGCGACCTTCTGCTTTTAATGTATCAATATAAGCCATTAAATCTGCATAATAAGCACGCTTCATTGGAAACTTAGTTGGATGGTCTTGGCTCTCTCCTTGCGGAAAATAGCCATTGAGCACATCAACTTCACGTCCTTCAAACTCATAGCGGGCATGAATAAAACGCTTTTGCGCTTCCTCCTCTTCACCCGGAAAGCCTTTTTGCACAAAAATAGGCGCCACTTTAGACAAGAGTGCAACACCATAATGCGCCTTTTGACCAAAATATTCTACGTGATAGCCCAAGCTTTCTATGTTCTCTAAGGGAAACTGCTCGTCATGTACTTTGGTTTCTTGCAGACCCATCACATCAGGATCGATGACGTCTCGCACAGCCTCAAGCTGATGTTGGCGAGCACGAATACCATTAATATTAAAACTGACAAAACGGGTCATAAATTATCCTATACTGATTGATGAAATACGGTGCTAATACAAATAGTTGAGAGGCAAAAGATAAAAACCACTATAGTCGATTCAATTTAAAAGTAGTACAAGGCAACCGAGTGTCGATGTATATTAAATACTTCAAGCGAGGTTAACGCAGTAATATTTTTATAGTGGAATGACTATATGATAACAGACGGAGCGCAACCTAACTATTGCGTGTCCTGATATCTTGAGCTAGAGTAGCTCTTCTTATTAATTGTTATTTCTATAATAGTTTTGAATGACACTTTATTATCGTCAAAACCCTATTAAAAAACTGCATTGTTATTTATTCAAAAGACAATACTAAAGTGTGTCTTCATTTTAAAAACGGTGATAAAAATGAGATAAATTGCCGTCAAAAAAGAAAAATAGCGTAGATAATATCGGGATATTAACCAGCTACTTGACGATTTTTGGCAATATTTAGCCATTTTTAGCCCATTCAGATGACTATCGAGTGAATTGAAGACAAGCCCTAACCTTTATTAAGCAAAAACTTTAAACCATTTATATTGATAAAAAATACTGAGCATAATTATGACAACGACTAATAGCAAAAACTCCACTGCAACATCAACGGGAATCAATACAATTACGCCATTGTTTGCTAAAGATTATAACGTCTATATTAACCATACTGATGCCGGTGGTATAGTCTACCACGCCAATCATTTGGTGTTTTTTGAAAACTGCCGCCGTGATTGGTTTGGCCAACTTGGTTTAAATGGTTATTTCTTACAAACTGATAATGGCGATATACAGCATTTTGTCGTGAGTCAGGCAGACTTGCAATACAAACGAGCCATTCTCTTAGATGAAGTGATCAACGTGCGTGTAGACAAAGTCGAATTAAAACCTGCCAGTATGATTTTCCATCAAAGCATCCATCGTCACATAGCAAATAGCGACGCTACTGGTAACGTCAATACTAGCAGCAGTATATTGAGTAGCGCTAAAATCGTTATTGCCTGTGTACAAAATCAAGTTCAAGCAGAGCCTATATCTAATGACAAATCAGATGCTACCGCTGCGAACAATGCACCTATGCGCCCTATCCGTGTACCACAAAAATTACGTAGTGCTATCGAGCAAGCTATTAGCGAGCAAATGGGTAGTCAATAATCCTAATAGATGAACGTGCATCATAATAAGGGTGTTGTTGATAATGGTGGGTTTGGAGTTATGCTTACATTCGAAGACATTTGGGTACACAGCAGACGTACAGCGACCTCATTTTCTTCTGACAATGTATCTAACAATGCGTCTGATAATGTATTTAGCAATGTCACTAGCGTTCAAACAAACCCCTTTATACCATTTAATATTTATCAAAAGTGGTCTAAAAAACTAAGAAAAATAGTAAAGCCAGATCCTATTTTACCCGCTCATGAGCGAGTATTGATAAATGGTGTAACTGGTACACTATTATCAGGACAAGTAACGGTGCTGACAGGGTCTTCTGGTAGTGGGAAATCTGTATTGTTACGGGTATTAGCGGGACTATTGCCAATGAGCAACGGTGACGTCTATCTAAATAATAATGATGCATCAAACATCAATGCGCCTCAAAGTATTCACGATACGTTGCCCACACAATGGCGCACGCAAGTTGCCCTGCTCGCACAGCACCCGCAACTGCTAGAAGGCAGTGTCATTGACAATCTAACAATGCCGTATCGCCTACAAGCTCATCAGCATCTCGATTTTGATATAGATTGGCACATCGCACAGCTCGAACGCTTGCAACGAAACGCTGATTTTTTACAGCAAGATACCTATCACTTATCAGGTGGTGAGCGGCAACTGGTCAACACCTTACGTCTTTTACAGTTAAATCCACAGGTATTATTACTGGATGAGCCTACAGCCGCGTTAGACATTGACACTTCTGCACAGCTGGTAAAGCTACTCATGAACTGGCTACAACTGGATGCCCAGCGCACATTACTATGGGTCACGCATGATACGCAAGATATCATGCCACTCGCCAATCATCATTGGCATATGCAATCAGGCGTATTAACTGAGGTGTTTTCATACCAGAACATAGTCAACACCTCATCTCATACATTCACTGACTGGTTCTACCTAATATTTATATTATAATATAGTCGGCTCAATATAATTTGGATACAAGAAAGCCGAGTGCAAGCGCTACATGTAGTAAACTAAGCGAGACTGACACCGTATCCAGTTTATAGAGGATTAACTATAATGAGCACTTATGAGTGGTACGGATGATATGCAGATGGTTCTGACTTATGGGGATGTCGCTTTAGCTAGTAGTCTAATTCTCATCGTACTTCTCGTATCATGGCGACTGCGCTTGCATCTGACTAAGATACTATTAACCGCTGCTATTCGTACCGTGGTTCAGCTTAGTTTCATTGGTTTGATATTGGCATGGATCTTTGCACGTGAACAATGGTATGAAGTGCTCCTCATTTTAACCATCATGACCTTAATTGCAGGCAGCGCTGCCAAAAACCGGGTCAAGCGTCGCTATAAAGGCTTATTCACTGATACGTTTATCGCAGTCAGTACTTCAGCCGCATTCGTTACGGCAATCGCAATTCTTATTATTTTGAGGGTGCAGCCTTGGTACACCCCGCAATTCATCATTCCTATACTAGGCTTAATACTGGGCAACTCGCTCACTGCCATCTCTTTGACCAGCAACCAATTGATTGAATCCTTCCATGAGCAACGCGGGCGCATCGAGATGATGCTCAGCTTATCTGCACGACCATTTGAAGCCGTACATGAGCCCATACGCGCTGCGATCATCAACGGCATGACACCAACGTTAAACTCAATGTTAGTCGTTGGTATTGTCAGTTTACCGGGTATGATGACAGGTCAAATCCTTGCTGGCGCCGATCCTACTCAAGCAGTTCGCTATCAGATTGTAACCATGTTTTTGATATGTGTGAGTAGCACGCTCGGTTGTACAATCAATGCATTGCTTATCTATCGACGCTTTTTTAATAAAAAACATCAGTTTATCCTACCTTAAATACTGCGGTATTAATGTCTAGTTATTAAAGTTACCTCATTTTTTAAACACACCTCTATATATTTGATTTTAGTCATATATTTTATTTTGACTTATGTACTGACCAGTATTTCATTTTCATATTATTTCTAATAATACTCATGCTAATGTACTCATTGGAGGTTCATTTATTTTTAAATGTTTTAATTATATAAAATATTTGCATTGTTATTAAGGTACCTGCTTTTTAGATTTTCTTAATGATAAATTATATTTTCTAAAAATCGATTCTATAGAATGATTTGCGTTTCTAAATAAAATCTGGATTGACTATATAACAACAAAACAAACCCATCAGTCAGTCAATCGATAAGAAATTATCACTCTCAACAGCAAACGATTTCGTCAGCGCTGATGAGCATCATTGACACGGACACGACTGCCACATCACAATTTTAAATAGTAAATTTCAAGGACGCTGACTATGACGCCGAATAAACCATGGCTTGCCCATTATCCTAATATTGTGCCTAAGACGATCAATCCCGATAGATACAACAGCATCATAGATCTATATGAAGAGTGCTTTGATCGCTTTCGTTTGCACCCTATGAGCATCTGTATGGGTGTGACTCATACTTATGGTGACGTTGATAAAGCTTCACTGGCAGTTGCGGCATGGTTACAAGCACAAGGTATCCCTAAGGGCAGCGTCGTCGCGCTAATGATGCCGAACGTTCCACAGTACTTGCCTACGATGATTGGTATTTTGCGCGCAGGATATGTATGTACGCCTATCAACCCACTTTATACCGGTCGAGAGTTGCGTCATCAATTGAATGATTCAGGTGCGCAGATTATTTTTGTGGTTGATAATTTTGCCCAAGCACTTGAGCAAGTCATTGATGAAACCAATATTAAGCGCATTGTCCTCTCAAGAATGGGCGATATGATGGGTCTCAAAGGTATCTTGGTCAATACGGTTATCCGTCAGGTCAAACGCCTCGTTCCTAAATATAAGCTGAACGACCCTAAGCACGAATTGACCAAATTCCCTGATGTGCTCAAAAAAGGTAAAGTTCTTCCGTTCCATAAACCCGCCATGCAATTAAGTCAAAAAGCTTTTTTGCAGTACACAGGTGGCACGACCGGACTGTCTAAAGGTGCGATTTTGTCGCAGCGGAATATCGTTGCGGCAGCCTTGCAGTCAGAAGCATGGACTCGGCCGATTACCTCAGAGATTAATGAGGTTTATATCAATATGGTTATGGCCTTGCCGCTATATCATATATTTGCGTTTATGCTAAGTATGCTCGGCATGCGTTCGGGCTACACCTTTATATTGGTGCCAAACCCACGTGATATATCAGGATTTGTCAAAACATTATCAAGGCAACCGTTCCATATATTGCCAGCGGTTAATACTTTGTATAAGGGCTTACTCGATAATCCAAACTTTAAAAACTTAAATTTTAGTTCCCTGCGTCTCTCTCAAGCGGGCGGTATGGCTGCGACTGAGCAAACAGCTGCACGCTGGCTTGAAGTCACTGGCTGCCCGATGGTCGAAGGTTGGGGTATGACTGAAGGCGTGGCAGCAGGTACCGCTAACATTGTGACGGATCACAAATTTAATGGCACTATTGGTTTGCCGCTCCCGAGCGTTGATATCATTGTGGTCGATGATGAGGGCAATCGTCTTGGTATCAATGAAACAGGTGAGATGTGCATCAAAGGCCCCAATGTCACTTCTGGATATCTCAATAGAGACAGTAGTGAGGACTTTACCAGTGATGGTTACTTCCATACTGGTGATATTGTCAGCATGGATGAAAGAGGCTATATCACCCTACTCGATCGCAAAAAAGACATGATTTTAGTCTCAGGTTTTAACGTATTCCCGAATGAGATTGAATCTGTCATGTTGGATTGTAATGCTATTGTTGATTGCGCAGTCATTGGTATTCCAGATGAACATCAAGGCGAAGCCGTTAAGATTTACGTCGTTCCTGCTAATGATAAGGTGACCAAAAGCAATATCAAAGAGTTTGCTTTGGATAATATGACTGGCTACAAATGTCCGCGTTATATCGAGTTCATTGATGAGCTACCAAAAAGCAATGTCGGCAAAGTATTGCGTCAAAAACTACGTGAAAAGCATCATGTAGACAACCCGAAACGGTAAATAAAGCATCTATAATAAAGAAGCGTTCTATCTCAACATAGAGCGCTTTTTTTATGAAAAACCAATCATTATTATTAATAAAATTGCAGAGCTGTAACAATCCAATCAACGTAATTGTGTGGCCAACTGTATTACAAGATAGATACTTGGTATAATAATTTAACATTTTTCTAGAAAAAAACCGCTTATCAGTTTATATAACCGTTTATCTAAATATATGTTGCAACATATATTGTTGTTTTTATCAAATTTAATTATAAACTATCAAGTTCTTGTATTGCCATAACGAAATCAATTGTAGTTATGTTACTGTATTGCTAAAACAAGTTACTTCATTTTTTCAGCAATAAAGACAACAACCTGCCGTTTAATCTACTCCGATTCTTAGCCATTGTGGTTAAATCAATTTGTAGTTAAAAACTTTATATATGTAAAGGCCACCTTATTCTAGCAGTCTGTGAATCACTATGATGTCACTCGACAATTAATTGCTCTTTCAGCAATGATATATATTGTTGACACGGATGTGACTACTTTTTTATAGAACCTTAACTTATTTCAACACTTAAGGACTTTAAGTATGACAGTAGATAAACCTTGGCTTGCTCAATACCCACAAAACGTACCCAAAACCATTAACCCTGATCAGTATACTAGTCTCATAGAGCTGTATGAGGAATGTTTTGAGCGTTTCCGTATGCATCCTATGACTATCTGTATGGGCGTCACTCATACTTATGGTGACGTTGATAAAGCCTCACTGGCAGTGGCAGCATGGTTACAAGCACAAGGCATTCCAAAAGGCAGCGTGGTGGCAACGATGATGCCAAACGTTCCACAATACTTGCCTACGATGATTGGTATTTTGCGTGCAGGATATGTATGTACCCCTATTAATCCACTTTATACTGGTCGAGAACTACGCCATCAATTAAATGATTCGGGCGCTCAGGTTATTTTTGTGGTGGATAACTTTGCCCAAGCACTTGAGCAAGTCATCGAAGAGACCAATATCAAGCGTATTGTCCTCTCAAAAATGGGCGATATGATGGGACTAAAAGGTATCTTAGTCAACACAGTTATCCGTCAGGTCAAACGCCTCGTTCCTAAGTATAATCTTAATGATCCTAAGTACAATGTTACTAAGTTTCCTGAAGTGCTCAAAAAAGGTAAGCATTTACCTGTCCAATCACCAAAAGCCACTATGGAACAAAAAGCCATTCTGCAGTATACGGGCGGAACAACGGGGCTATCTAAAGGTGCTGTCTTAACTCAGCGCAACGTCGTTGCTGCTGCTATGCAGTCAGAAGCATGGTACCGTCCTGTCACCTCAAATATTAATGAGGTTTATATCAATATGGTTATGGCGCTGCCGCTATATCATATATTTGCGTTTATGCTGAGTTTGCTTGGTATGCGCTCGGGCTACACCTTTATATTGATACCCAATCCGCGCGATATGCCAGGGTTTATCAAAACATTATCAAAGCAACCGTTCCATATTTTCCCAGCGGTTAATACTTTGTTCAAGGGTTTGCTCGATCAGCCAAACTTTAAGGATTTGAACTTTAGCTCATTACGTATCACTCAAGCAGGTGGCATGGCAGCAACTGAGCAAACAGCATCACGCTGGCTTGAAGTCACTGGCTGCCCGATGGTTGAAGGTTGGGGTATGACTGAAGGAGTAGCTGCAGGTACTGCCAACGTCATCACTGACCGTAAATTCAACGGTACTATTGGCATACCAGTTCCTAGTGTTGATGTCATCGTGGTCGATGAGAACGGCAAACGTATGGGTCTAAATGAAGCGGGTGAAATGTGCATCAAAGGCCCTAACGTCACTTCAGGCTATTTCAACAAAGACAGTAGCAATGACTTTACCAGTGATGGTTATTTCCGCACTGGCGATATTATTAGCATGGATGAAAAAGGCTATATCACCCTACTTGATCGTAAGAAAGACATGGTCTTAGTCTCAGGTTTCAACGTCTTCCCGAATGAAATTGAATCTGTCATGCTAGATTGTAAGGCTATTGTTGATTGCGCAGTCATTGGTATTCCTGATGCACATCAAGGCGAAGCGGTTAAAATTTATGTCGTGCCTGCAGACAACAATGTCACCAAAAGTGATATTAAAGAATTTGCATTGGAAAATTTAACTGGTTATAAGTGCCCACGTCATATTGAGTTTGTGAGTGAACTGCCAAAGAGTGCTGTTGGTAAAGTCCTGCGTCAAAAACTACGTGAAAAACATATATCAGACAACCCTCAAACCCTTTAATTGTTAAGCGCTATACACTTAAAAATAGAAAGAATAAAAAAAGC
>NZ_JBVFXW010000070.1:0-10932 GCF_055522395.1 Psychrobacter sp. TPE 89C | reverse complement strand
CGAATATATACAGAGAGACAATGCCGTTTGTCTTGACTTTAATACCGACTGTCTTATATATATCAAAAAATGAATATAAAGAATGGTATGAAATCATAAAAAAATACAATTGTCCACTTATTTACCTAAAAATATGCTCTTATCGATATATCAAAGATATAAGATAAGAGCGTATTTACTATGCTAGTAATAGTCGATTCAGAGTGTTTACGGCTTTAGATTTTAACTATAGATAATACAAATGAGAGCATTATAGAAATTTAAAATAAGTAAGCATCACACTGTATCCAAGTTATATAGGGCTAATTATAATGAATTCTTAGCCCTCTTTAGATCCTATCGGCAATACTATCTGTACCACCAACCCTTGCACCCCGTCTTTGCGATTATAAGTATGGATATAACCCTTGTGAGCGGTCACTACTGCATGAACGATGGCCAGTCCTAGTCCATAACCACCCGTTTCACGATGCCGCGCAGAGTCCAGCCGTACAAATGGTTGAAAAATACGCTCTAAATCCTTTTCTGCCACACCGCCGCCTTCGTCCGTTATGCTGATCTGAATCGCAGGTGTCTTATCCTCTGTCTCTATTTCTTTAATTTCAGCAATAACTTTGGAACCAGAGGCAGTATGCATAAAGGCATTGCGAATAATATTCTCAAGGGCGCTATGCAGCTGTTCTTGATTGCCTAACACTGTCAAAGAAGTTGTTGATGCTGCCAATAGTGCAGAATCGGGCGATTGCCACTGCCATTGCACGTCTTTATTTTGAAACTCGAAACAGACGTCTTGCCCAATCTCACTGATAATTTCAGCAATATCGACCGTGTCGTTTTCTAAGTTGTCGATGGTATATTGCTGCATTTGCAGTGACTGGATATGAATGATTTGTTCAATTAACTCATTCATTCGTGCTGACTCTTTGTCTATGCGATCTAGATAGCTACTGGCATTAGGGGCAAAATCTCGAGTCAGCTCAGTCGCGACATCCAGACGTGCCAACGGCGAACGCAGCTCATGCGAGATGTCACTCAACATCTGCTTGCGTGCCAGCTCGCTTTCAGCCAATCGTGTTGACAGCTTGACCACATCATTAGCAAGTAAACCCAATTCGTCATCTCCCATTTTCGATAAATTTGGATGGGCTTGATAGTCACCATCAATCATACGGTGCACGGTGTTTTGTACACGGCGAATACGCTGAGTCATCGTACGACTGAGCCAAATACAAACCAAGATACTAAAGATAATAATCAACAACAGACGTATGGGAAAATTACTATGCTGCAACTCTACTACGTCAGAAAAACGCAAATGTGGACGCAACTGTATAATAACCGTTTGCTCATCTGGTAGAGCGACAGTCACATCAGCCAGTTCAGGACGATTCTCAGAGTCAGCTATCGTCGCGCTACTCGGAATCATAGGCGGCAAAAGATAGCTTAATGCCGATGGTTGAGCATTCGACATATCTTTATCACGTCTAGGCTGTATTGGCAGCTTTGGCTCTAGTGATGGTAGCTCTGTTGCCTGCTGACCCTCTGGTCTACTTTTTGGTCTTGGCTCCTCTCCCTCTCCATCACGATAATAGGCTGGCTCTACCGCCTGCTGACCATAGGGCCTAAGTTCTGGCCTCAGCTCATCCCTATCGCGATAACGCGGAAATATAATGGCACCTTGCTCATCATAGACTCTGATCTGATTCATCAGCCATCGGTCTTTATGGTACATCTGTTTGACGGCTGTCAAGTCGCCAGCTTGTAGTGCCGTAACCATCTCTTGGCGCTTAGTCAATAACGTATCGACCTGCACATCCATAAGAGCGGTGAGCGCTTTTTCACTCAACCAACGCTCTACCATGACCGATAAGATAGAAGTGATGAGGATAGTGACTAATAGGCTCAAAAACAGCCGCCAAAACAGGGTGATTCGCACCTTAAATTTAGGAGTATTCATCGATGATTCCATTATTAAAGTACTAGCTGATAACCTTTACCACGAACCGCTTTTATTGGTTCGTCATGAAAAGGCTGAAGTTTTTTACGCAGGCGTGACACATGCACATCTAAGCTACGGTCAAAAGGTTGAAGTTCACGTTGCAATACATGCTCTGATAGCCATTCTTTACTGACCACTTCGCCTTTTTGTTTGAGGAGCGCCACCAATAGATCAAACTCTGTACCCGTCACTTGCAGCTCAATACCATCTATTTGACAAATTCGCTGATTTTGATCGAGATGCAAGCGACCTTCTGGTAATGGTGTGTGATCTGACACCGCCGCATTGGTGCGTTTAATCACTGCATTGATACGTGCCAGCAGCTCTCGAGGATTACAGGGTTTGGTAATATAATCATCAGCGCCAAGCTCCAGACCGATGATACGATCAATCTCCTCGCCTTTTGCTGTCAACATAATGACAGGGATATCAATAATATTCGGTAATTGGCGCAGTACGCTGAGCCCATCCATTTTTGGCATCATAATATCAAGCACTAGCAAATCATAAATAGGCGCCTGAGTACTCGCCATTTTCAGTTTTTTTATAACTGCTTCACCATCATGAACGCAGTCACATTGGATGCCGTGATTGTGTAAGTACTCTTGTAATAATTGAGTCAACTCTTCGTCATCGTCGCCTAATAATATATTTGGCATATTTTTCTCCTTTAGCTTTGAATCGCTTTGTTATCTATATTATCAGGCAAGAGCTTATCGATTCGCTATAAACGTTACTTTTCTTAATACTTCATAAATGTTCGTAACCTTCAACTGTCGTAAGATAGCACCTATCAACAGCAGGTATTGTGTTTATCTACAGCACTTAAAAATAGTATTTGCTAGATGACCGTTTAATATTTACTTAACCAAATCAATCAGATAAAAGGTATTGTTATGAAAAAATTACTATTGGGCTCAGTATTAGTATTGTCTAGCGTATTTACTGTCACCGCCTGTACCAGCGTCAATGCAAACACGGATACGACTCCATCGGCCACCAAAATGCAAAAGCAGCATAAAGCCGGTATGAAAAAGGGCGACATGAAAAAAGGTGGTATGAGAGGCCCATTGTCACAACTGGATCTGACCGAAGCACAACAAACACAAATTAAAGCCATCATGCAAAAACAGCATGGCGATAATAAAGCGGATCGTACAGAAAACAAAGCAGAACGCGCTCAAATGCATCAGCAGATTCAAGCATTGACCAATGCCCGCACATTGAATAATGCCGCAGTAAGCCGTCTGGCTGATCAACAAGCAGCAAAAGAGAAGCAACGCTTTATTGAACGTGTACAAACCCAGCATGCAATTGCTCAAGTATTGACTGCTGAGCAACGTGCCGAGCTTGCACAAATGAAAGAAGAAAGAAAAAATGACAAAAAAGATGATCGTGGTTCAGACCATCGTGAGCCACGTGGCGAACGTCCACAATCAGGCATGTAATAATCTACTCCGGAAAAGTATGGTTTTTATCTAGCGATATAAGTTTTAAATAAAAAAGCGCCCCTATTTGATAGAGGCACTTTTTTGTTTGCTAATATAAATATTTAAATCAATCTGATATTTTAATTAATTTCAAAAACTCTTTCTCTGCCAAAACCTTAATATCTATACCGCTCTGTATAAGCTCTTCTACTTTTCGATGCTTACTACTTTTTTCGTGGCCTGCCAGCAATGTTAAATCTTGAACACCAACCACGAGGTAATCTAGCTTTTTTGAAGCACCTGCTTTCACATTAAACCCATTCTTGGCTGCTATCTCAGCAATCTCTGCTCTACCAATACTCAAGTCTCCCGTAAAACAAATATTAAGTCCTGCGTATTGACCTGCTTCATCTCCAGTTTTGGTAATATTACGTGGATAACTCTTATTGTTTACACGTCGCTGTTGATGATAAATACGATTATATTCACTAGCTTCTACCCAATCACGGATCGATAGACTATTCTCTCTGAGGATAGTTACGGTGATAAATCCACATGCTTTAGCATCCTCTAAGGCATCGTGATGAGTAAATCGATAATTCCATTCTTTACATACATTCGCTAGATTATAACCTTGAACCGCAAAGCGCTGACAAGTCCTACGCACTAATACAGTCGCATCTACCCACTGTAGCTCTGGTACCGGTAACTTATGGTTGTCAAGACTTTGCCTTAAAGCTCTTTGGTCAAAATTCGTATAGCTAACAACAATATTTTCACCAATAAACTTCAGTATATTTCCATAGATGTCATGCATGGATGGGGCATCTTTCACCATACTGCTAGTAATACCATGCACTTCTATATTTTGACGACTGAAGGAGGTCTGAGGTGCAACTAAAGTGCAATAGGTATCAATCAACTTACCGTTTAAATATTTAGCCAACCCTATTTGGCAAATAGATCCTATATCACTATTTGCAGTTTCAACATCAATAGTCACAAAGTTCACTATATATTCCCTTATTTAATATAATTTTCCATACCATCCTCAATAGCAGCAAACTATCTTTCAGCCATCAGTAACCTATCAAATACCATCTTGCCTATTGTCGTACCATTGCCATCACGATAATATTGCATCAGCTCACGACCATACTGTCGCGCATCAATACTATTACTGGCATTCGGCACTTGCACATCACTTGGCAAATTTGGGAATGCCATGTCTTTAGAGCTGATAGAAGAATACTGCTGCAAAGCGTCCATTACGATGCCGCCTGACTTATTATCAGCAGACTGATATTTGCTTGGGAACTCACTACGCGAGTGCTGCCATTTGAGCTGACCACGTTTGTCAAACCCATACAGTTCTTGTACGGTCGTATTGTCTAATAATGCTGACTCTTCCGTCTCAGCATCCTTATTCATACTGTCTTTCAGCATTGCCAATACTTGCTGTACCAATGCTTTACTGGTTAATTTATCAGTCTCTGTGTCGATTGCTTCATCAGACGCATCACTATCTTGGACCAGTTCAGGATATTGCTTACTGATACGATCATAGAATATCTGCATATAATTTTGATAAAACTGCTCATAGCTCTCAGCACTTTGCACACGGCGAATCACTTGAGCACTTTCTTGCATAACTGGTAACTGATGTTCCGGTAATTTAGGAGACAATGATGCCAGTGTATTGGGCGCGACATAATCAAATTGGCTAACAGGTGCGGCTTCAAAGGTACGGTCTAGCGCCTCAAAATGGCTCTTTATCACCTCACTACCAAAACCTTTTGGTAGCGTGCCATCGTCAATCGCTATCTTTAGCCACTTATTTCGCCATTTTGTACCGAGCTTGTCATCTAATAAATCTGAATTAAACATCGCAAAGTTATCTGCCCAGAGATAGATATCACCGTTTTTGAAATTGATATAAATGGGCTGATTAATGCTACTGTGATGATTGCGCGCTTGATACTGCACACTGGCGAGCATGGTAGCCTTGCCAGCCATTGGCTGATAGACACCTTGAGAGTTGATAGACAGCGGCTTTAATAGATAAGCATCTAATAGCTTCGCTTTTTTCACGTCTACTGGTTTTGATTGGTCATCATAATTATCGAACAGCTGCTGGTACGATGCTGGCACGGTAATATCGCTATCATACTGACTGTCTACCCACGCTTCATACGCGTCTGAACATTCAAGGTAGCTGTCTTTTAGCATCGTTCTCTGAGCATCATATTCCGCATCCAAAACATCTTTATTTTGCGTGTCGGCCTGAGCAATTAAGTCAGCGTAAGCTTGATCGTGTGTGTCTTCGCAGTAATCATCTATATAACCTGACGCGACCGACTTTTCCTCTTTTGCATTGGCAATCTGCTGATCGTTATTAATCTCAATATTGCCGTGGTAACTGAATGATTGGCGACGCTGTTTTTGTAACGCGGTTGCCAATGCTGTTTTGGCCGCGGTTGGCGTTTGCTGTGCCGTGATAGCCGTAGACTGGCCGAGACCAGTAGATTGGCAACCTGTTAATAATAGTGCGCCTGTCATGAATGCACTGGTGAATAAAGTGTGGCTTTTGAGCATTGACGGCAGACGACCTACGATGGCTTGTTGTACTGTTTTCATTTTTTGTCCTTAATAAATATGGGCTTGAACCGACGATAGTGCTAATGACGCTCTATCGGTTGTCCGTATCATCTTCAGCATCGTTGTAGTCTTCGCTATAGTCAGTATCATAGTCATCATAATCACTAGAGTCATACTCTGTTGCATCACTGGCATAATCGTCACTGGCATCAGTATAATCGCTATCGTAATCATAACGGGCATAACGGGCAGTATCTAGCCTATCTTCTGCTTGACGTTGTTCTGCCATCCACGCATTGCCATCGATAGCAGGTTTGGCGTTTTCACCGAAAGATTCTGCCAATAAAGGCGTTAATACATGATTTTTAAAACTGGTTTTATCGTAACGTACCTGGTTTAGTACGGTGGTGGTAGAACCCATCAAATCACCACCAATATTCATACGTTGCTGCTTGGCAAGCAGACGGTCTGAGTTGTCTAAATAGTAGTAGTTTATTTGATTAAACGAGATAGGACCGATGGCCTCAATCAACTGTAATAGCGACCCCACATCTGCACTTTGATAGCCCTTATTGTATAGCTGTAACTTTTCAATGGCTGTTTTTAGCATGGCACCATCAGGATATTTTTCTGGATTGGCATCGACATAATCTTGTAATGACTTGGACATGTACTTCAGCGTTTTACCGATCATCTCACCGCTTTGTTGGCTACCGAAATATACTTTTACCGCTCGGCTAGCACCGACTTCTTTGGCAAACCGATCATTACGAATATCTACCGCACTAAAATGCTCAGGCGCCAGCTCTGCCATACTGTCCTGTATCGCAGAAATCGCCGCGTCATAAAGTACTGCTGGCGGCAATTGTGCCGTGATACTCTCGGGCAAACCAAAACTGACGGTATGCGATGCCATCTCATTAGGTAGTGGCGTATGGTCAGGATTGGCAATTGCCATGATGGGCATAATGACTGAAGGATCGACTGTGATACGACTGTTGTCAAAATCAAGCGCGAGTGGTATTTGTACCGATGCGCTAATCGTTGGCGTCACATAATCATAGCTGTAGACGCTTTGTATTTGTCGCTGCTTAGGATTGTATTGACTGACACTGCTGAACATGAGGTTTTTATATTGATATTCATTTGATGCGGCTATCTGCTCAGGCGTACGATGAATCATGCTAAGCATTTGACCAAGCACGCCTGACGCTGACTCAGGGGGGAACGCGCTTGCTGTACCAGCCATTTCTGCTTGTTGTTTTGCCATCTGCATGGCTTCATATTGCTCTGTCATGCTTTTGGGGTTTAATTCTGATAACTTTGAAAAAGCACTGTCCGATTCATAATCATCAGTTTCATAAGCTTCTGTAGCATAGTCACTGCGACTATAACCGTTTTCGTCATAGCCATCTTGGTCATAACCTTCATCATCGTAGCCATACACGTTATATCCGTCTATATCATAGCCGTACCAGTCATAACCATCTTCATCATAACCGTTTTGATCTAAACCATAGTCGTCATAGCCATTTTTGTCGTAACCCTCATAATCGTAGCCATACTCGTCATAGCCGTTTTCATCGTATTCACTGTCATCTGGCTCATCAGCATCTTCTACGACGACTTCTGCAGCATCTACATAGTCGTCATCTGAGTCGTAGGCATATTCTTCGACGACTTCGTCATCCGAGTCATAGTCGCCTGAGGTTTCTTTTTTATAAACATAGGTCTCTAAAATAGTCTTAAACAAACTGCTAGCGCCGGCATCGATACTGTCTGGACTGATAAAAGGCGCTGCTTGATAGTTGGCTTGCGAGACTGACACATGCTCCGTTGCTAGATGCTGGCGAATAGCGGTCAATAAATGCGATTTGGCTTGATTCTCTATACTGGGATATTTTTCTTGGTCAAACAGCTGGGCATAGCGTTCAGACTTGGCATGTAAACTGGCATTAAATGCACGGCCCTGTGCTTGGCTTTGTACGGTATCTACCGTTTCAAAATCAATCATCTTTCCTGATACGGCAGCAGATGATGAGACGGTCGGGTTTGATTGACAGCCTGTCACCATGGTCGTCGCACCCACAGACAAAATGGCACAGCCAGCAATCATTATCGACTGACGCTTACTAGTGCTCGATGACTGGTGAGCGGATGATTGAGGTAAAGTTGGCTGGTCATTTTTACGAAAAATAGGCGGTGACATGAGACTTCCTTAATCTAAGCTGACAAACAATTGTAAGTATCGTATTGGTAGCGTTATTTATATCACAAAACATTACTAGCTAGCGATAATAGCGCAATTTTTCATTTAGTTTCCATAAATCATTGGGTTTCACCATAATATTTATTCACTGAACACTTAAAACGCTCTCGTATTAGACAGCTATCTATCTCTATGAAAATAAAAAGCAGTAGCACAATGAACAAAATACATTTTAAAACCACCATTTCTTCATATTTTTATAGACATATGTAGATAGCAACTCCCTATTCTCATGTTATTCTGTTATTTTGCGTGACATACCTCTCTATAATCTATCTATTGCTTGTCTATATACTTGTTGATTAACTTCTCTCATAAAAAGGACTTTACGATGTCACACCTGCCCTCACATTTACATCACGCTACCCAGCAATCCAAACTCAAGAAAAAATTATTACTTAACCCTAGTACGCTACTGATTACTGGGGCGTTATTACTGTCTGTATCTGCTCATGCGCTGGAACCAGTAGCATCAACCAACTCCATTAATAACAGCTCAATTAATACCAGTGCGATAAACCTAGCCGTAATGGCTGATAACCCAACCGTACTGTCTGAAACCAAACGCATTACGACCGCCAAATCAAGCAAGCTCACCGCTACGACTAACACGACTAATAACACAAATAGCGATCAAGCCATCTACTCTGCGGATGCCATTCATCATCCAGTATGGGCAAAAAACGGTATGGTAGCGACTCAAGAAGCGCTCGCTTCAGATATTGGGTTACAGATTCTTAAGCAAGGCGGTAATGCCGTTGATGCCTCGGTTGCCGTTGGTTTCGCATTGGCTGTTACTTTGCCACGTGCCGGTAATATCGGTGGCGGCGGGTTTATGATGATTTATGATGCCAAACAAGGCAAAACAGTGGCGCTAGATTACCGTGAAAAAGCACCTAGTAGTGCCTCACGTGACATGTACCTTGATGCCGAAGGCAATGCCGTCAGCGATTTGTCTCGTTATCATGGTTTAGCCGTTGGTGTGCCAGGCACAGTGGCAGGGCTGCTCAAAGCGTTAGATGAACACGGCACGATGAGCCGCGGGCAAGTCATGGCACCAGCGATTGCACTGGCAGAGGACGGTATCGAAGTCACAGCAGGATTGTCCGAGTCGCTCACCGCTTTAAGTGATCGTTTGCAAAAATGGCCCAGTACTAAAAAGGTGTTTTTTAAACCCGACGGCAGTGCCTATCAACCGGGTGAATGCTTAAAGCAGCCAGAGCTTGCCCGCTCGCTGAAGCTGATAGCAGCACAAGGGGCTGATGGGTTTTATAAAGGGGAAACGGCCAGTAAAATTGTCAAAGCTATCAATGACGCAGGTGGCCGCATGAGCCTACAGGATTTGGCCAACTATAATGCCGTGGCCCGTACGCCTGTCAAAGGCAACTATCGTGGTTATGAGATTGTCTCTATGCCACCTCCCTCTTCTGGTGGCATTCATATCATTCAGATTTTAAACATATTAGAAGGCTATCCACTCAAAGACTACGGACAAAACAGCGCCCAGACCATTCACTTAATGGCTGAGGCGATGCAATTGGCTTATGCAGACCGTGCTGAATATTTGGGTGATGCTGATTTTATTGATGTCCCTGTGAGCGGACTAACTGCCAGACCGTATGCCGATAAACTGCGCACACTGATTGACCCCAATAAAGCCACGCCAGCCGCTACCATCAAAGCCAATAACCCACTACCGTACGAGAGTGATCAAACCACGCATTTTTCTATCGTGGATAAAGACGGCAATGCCGTCGCCAATACCTATACGTTGAATTTTTCTTATGGCACTGGGCTGGTCGCTGATGGTACAGGTATCCTATTAAATAATGAGATGGATGATTTTTCTGCTAAGCCTGGTGTGCCCAATGGTTATGGCCTATTAGGTGGTGAAGCGAACAGCGTCGAAGCGGACAAGCGACCGCTGTCTTCTATGAGTCCAACGCTCGTGTTCAAAGACAGTAAGCCTTATATCGTAACAGGTAGTCCTGGTGGTAGTCGTATTATTACGACTGTGACGCAGGTTATCTCTAACGTGATTGATCACGATATGAATATTGCAGAAGCCACGCATGCCCCGCGCATTCATGATCAATGGTTGCCTGATGAAATCCGTATCGAAAAAGCATTGAATATCGATACCATCAAAAAGCTCGAATCTATGGGTCACACAGTTAGCCCACAATCAGCAATGGGTTCAACGCAATCTATTATGATTACGCCAAGCGGTGTGTACGGCTCGTCTGATCCACGTATCGTTGATGCGGCTGTGGTTGGGTATTAATCATATAACTAGAGGATATTATGCAGACAATCAAACTCACACTAATATTGACCAGTATATTAGGCCTCACTGCCTGTATCGATTTGGGTGCGCGGTTTATGTATGAACAAGAGTATTTAGAATACTGACTCTGGCAATGCAGTAGGAGAATGTACCACACAGATCAATCCAGCAACAAACAGACTTTGTTTTTCGCCACTACCCGAAAGATCAGCAGAAGAATATTGGGAAGATAATAACTTGCCTGTGGGTACTAAAAGATTTGATTGTCACAACGGTATCCCAAAATCATATAAGCATCGGTAGTTAAAAAACCCCCTCTTAAAATAGAGGGGGTTTTTTATGATTGATA
>NZ_JBVFXW010000069.1:0-10984 GCF_055522395.1 Psychrobacter sp. TPE 89C | reverse complement strand
AAGTTAAAGCATCTGGCCTAAATGTATTTATTGAAAATATTTATTTAGGCTAGTTATAAAATGGACTGCGAGTATCAATAATATGGACATTATTAAATCTAGTTCTTCAAGTCAAGATGTTAGCAATATCAGTATCAGACAGTTTTTAAAATTCTTTATTCCCTCTATAATAGGTCTGTTGCTCTTCGTATTTCCAATTCCCTATGTAGATGGTAAGTTTGTATCATATGCGGAAGGATTTACCATTCCTATCTCTGTGTTAAAGGATTATATACAAGGTTACATGGGTGATATTTTACCATTGCTTGTTGTAATCTCAATTATGATTACACTGTGTTGTACCTTATATACTAAAATCATGAAGCCTTCAGTGATTTTGAATAATTCATTTTTAAATAACTTACTGAACGTTACAACACCTTGGCTTATCATTAGAATGCTTGGTGCGTTTTTTGTTGTCGTTACCTATTTTAAATTTGGGTTTGAGGCAATATATTCAGATAGTATCGGTGGATTGATATTATATGAGTTAATGCCAATACTTTTTATCGTGTTTTTCTTAGCTGGATTATTGCTACCACTACTACTTGATTTTGGCTTATTAGAGTTCTTTGGTGTTTTATTAAGTAAAGTAATGAGACCTTTATTTGGTTTGCCCGGTAGGTCCTCTGTAGATTGTCTGACATCATGGTTGGGTGATGGCACTATTGGCGTGTTATTAACTGATAAACAATTGGAAGGCGGATTTTATACCAAAAAAGAAGCAGCCGTTATTGCTACCAGCTTTTCAGCAGTTTCGATTACATTCTGTTTGGTTGTCATCTCTCAAGTTAAACTAGAAAGCTATTTTCTCAATATGATTGGGGTGGTTGCTTTATGCGGGATTGTTTGTGCCTTAATCGTACCAAGGTTATTTCCCTTATCTAAAATTGACGATACGTATGTAGTAGAAAATAGTGATAGAGATCATGAAACCATCCCTGAAGGAAAAACATTATTTACCCACAGCTTACATAAAGCGGTTCACAAAGCAGAAAAGAGTCCAAGCTTTTCTACTTTCTTAAATGATGGGTTAAAGAATATTTTAGATATGTGGATCGGAATATTACCCGTCGTTATGGCAATCGGGACGATGGGCTTAATCGTTGCAGAAGAAACCCCTGTATTTGATTATTTAGGTATGCCGTTTATTCCATTCTTAGAATTATTGAATATACCTTTTGCAGCAGAGATGTCAAAAACCATTATGGTGGGTTTTGCCGATATGTTTTTGCCTGCGATTATCGGTTCTTCAATAGAATCAGAACTAACTCGGTTTGTCATCGCTTGCTTGTCAGTCTCTCAATTGATCTATATGTCGGAAGTGGGTGGATTGATTCTAGGTACTAAAATTCCAGTGAGCTTTTTTCAGTTATTAGTCATCTTCCTATTAAGAACCATTATTTCATTACCGATTATTGCGTTATGTGCTCATATGATTTTCTAATAATATTAAAGGGACTGTAGTAGATAAGGATTAAATATCACACCATTTTTTCAGCGTTTTAAGCTGATTAGATGGTGACCCATAGTTAAATCTAAACTCGCACTCTTTTAAAAATAAATGGAAATTCTTCTTATCAATTCCATTATATTTTCTGAGCGTTCGTTTAGACTGATTCCAAAAGTTCTCAATGCCGTTGATGTGATTGTTTTTACCACAAGTAAACTCTTTAGAGTGATTGACTCTGAAATGTTTGAATTCGCTCACATCTAATGCATTATAACTTCGATAGCTATCAGTATAAACAAAGCTGTCAGGCTTGATTTTACGCTTGATGACAGGCATTAGGGTGGTTTGTTTGGTGTCTGCTACGACAATGGTATAAACCTTACCATGTCGTTTTAGGATACCAAACACGGCTGTTTTACCAGCAGCTCCGCGACCTCTTTTGCCTTTGCGTACGCCGCCAAAGTAGCTTTCATCTAATTCGACTTCGCCATCAAAAAGCTCATCAGCTTGTAATGAGAGATGATGATTTATAACAAGTCTAATTTTATGATAAAAAAGTGCAGCACTGTTAGGCTGGATATTAAGCAAATCTGCGGCTGTTCTAGCAGTTACTTCAGCCGTGAAAAACTCTAATAGCCTTCGCTGTACTTTTTTACTTAGTTTACAACGGGTTATCTTCATAAAAGTAGTCTAGCATAGTGCTTATCTACTACAGCCCCATATTAAATTGCAATTTTTGCTTTGCAAGAGGGTTTTCTGAAAGCCAGACTCACCAATCCTGAAAAAAATCAGCAAAAAAAACCACCTTGATAGGTGGTTTTTTGCTATTAACATCAGGCTACTGACAAGAATTGTTTTGCAAAGCCAGCTACCTTCTCCGGCATAATAGGCTCATCAACTCCCTTTTTTATTCAGTATTGTACTTAGATAATATACCTGATATTAGGGTTTGTTATATCTAATTTCTAAAACTAGAAAGAAGTACGACGATAGTTACGGTATTCAGGTAACCAAAAATTCGCTTTTAACCGGCGTTGTAAGTTCTCCGATGTGATAGGTAGTGCTAGCTTATCTTGAGCTGCCTGCAATGCCACTGCATACGCTATTTTTTCACTGATCTCTCTGATAACTCTAATGGGTGGTAATATGGCACCAGGTGCTTTTTCGTATTCCATGGATATATCTGCAAGGGCTTGGCTTGCCGCCGTTAGCATATTATCGCTGATACCTGTCGCACGTGCTGCTAAAACACCTAGACCAATACCGGGGAAAATATAGCTGTTATTACACTGAGAAACCTCAAAAGACTGACCGTTATAAGTGGTATGAGGAAACGGACTACCCGTTGCAACAATTGCCTTACCTTTACTCCAATTCATGACTTCTTGCGGCGTCGCTTCAACACGAGAAGTTGGATTTGAAAGTGGTAGTACAATTGGGTGTTCAGTATTAGCACATAGCGATTCGATTACCTCTTGGGTGAACAGACCTTTTTGTCCGCTAACACCGAATAATACGGTGATTTTTGCTTGTTTAACCACTTGCGCTAAGCCGAGTTTCTTACTTTTATCCCAGCTTGCAACAGCTGATTCTTTTTGTACTAACGGTTCTTGGAATTTTTGTAGCTCTGTCATACCATCTGTCAATAAACCATAGCGATCAACCATAAATACTTGACTACGAGCTTGCTCTTCAGTCAACCCTTCACGCTGCATTTGGCGAATAATATGCTCAGCAATACCACAACCAGCAGATCCTGCGCCTAAAAATGCGATATTCTGCTGGCTAAGTTTTTGACCTTTATTTAGACACGCTGCAATCAAAGTACCAACCGATACCGCAGCAGTCCCTTGAATATCATCATTGAAGCAGCATAGCTGATCACGATATTTATTCAATAACGGGGTCGCGTTTTCCTGAGCAAAATCTTCAAATTGCAACAACACTTCTGGCCAACGGCGCTTAACGGCTTGAATAAATAAGTCCACAAATTCGTTATATTCATCGCCAGAAATACGCGGATTTCTCCAGCCCATATACATAGGATCGTCAAGCAACTGTTGATTATTGGTACCGACATCCAGCAAAATAGGTAGACAGTAAGCCGGGCTAATACCACCACAAGCCGTGTATAAAGACAGCTTACCGATTGGAATACCCATACCGCCAATACCCTGATCCCCTAGGCCCAAGATACGTTCACCGTCAGTAACAACGATCACTTTGACGTTTTGTTTGGTGGCATTTTGTAGCATATCATCGATTTTATGACGCTCAGGATATGAGATAAACAAACCCCGTTTACGACGATAAATTTGCGAGAATTTTTCACACGCCTGACCAACGGTTGGGGTATAAATGAGCGGCATGACTTCCTCGATATGCTGCTCAATGAGATGATGAAATAAGGTTTCATTGGTATCTTGTATATTACGCAAATAAATATGCTTATCCATAGCGTCAGTGAATGAGCTCAGTTGATGATAAGCACGTAATGATTGCTCCTCAATCGTTTCAATATTATGAGGTAATAGCCCCGTTAAATTAAAGCTACTACGTTCTTCTGATGAAAAAGCACTACCTTTATTCAGTAAAGGAGTTTCTAAAAGAGCGGGGCCAGCAACGGGAATATATAAAGGACGCTTGTTTGACATAATGTAATCTTCTTATTAAAGGCATATGAGTGAAAGCCATACTAAGTGAAAGCTATGCTAGTGCTGCATTATACATAGCATCGACTGGTATTTAACAATAGATAACAAAATCATTTTGAATAAGTGTGGCTCTAAGCTTGATAACACTGATACATTTACCGAGAAATAATAAAAAAGCACTACCAATCGGTAGCGCTTCTAGGGTGTGTTGAACATTTATAATAAACAAACACTGAACTATTTAGCAACTTAGCAACTTAGCAACTTAGCAACTTAGCAACTGATAAATAATCAGGCCAATGCCAGTTTTAGAGTCCAGTTATAAACAACACGAGCAATTACGTTTGGTTTTCGACATTTTGCCAATACCCGGGTTAAAGGTGTTGGTTGGGTCTAGACTTTTATAGAAGTTTTGCAAATCAGGTTCTGCTTCGTATAGATGCCCGACATTATGCTCAGCAGGATATTTGGCCCCACGGGCGCTCAGCAACTCTAACATCATCTTTTTAACAAGATGTGCATCACTGCCCTTCTTCAAAATATAATCTTGATGAAACACATAGCAAAAGAAGTGCCCGTAATAAAGCTTCATCTCTAAGTGCTTTTCAATTTCCTCAGGTAAAGTTTCAAGCCATTCTAATTCATTACGCGGTATGGCAATATCCAATGCCAATATCTCACCGACTTCTTTTTCATGCATGACTTCATAGCGTAATGCGGCTCCGGCTGCGGCAAAACGATTTAAAAGCGCGCTTTCTGACTCTTCCTGGCTACATTCAAAATAGTTACCTGTGTCTGACGCGGCAAAGAACGTCTTCAGAAAGTCTTGAGCCTCTGCTATACCCTCATCACTCATTTTTATGATGAGATGATGCTCGTATTGATCGCGATACTCCATCATGCGCTTCGGCAAATGCTTGGGAAATATATTGGCGATGAACTGCATGACTTTGTCAGTGAAATGCTTTGGCATCCATGACCATTTATGGAACTTTGCGTCCATAGCGCCTTTGATAGAAAACAATCTAGGTAAGGCATTTGTCCCAAGATGCTTAATACTCAGGAACGTGTCCTTGCCATACTTAGCAGATACATCAAATATATCACGATGCATGTACTCACCCACTTCCGGAATATTATCGAAGCTCGATAATATCTGCCTTCTGAGCTGTGCAAGCTCACTTACACTGTTGGTGCCTATATAAAAAGTTTTCTCTTTTACCGCTATTGGATAAGTGTCAAGACGTACTGCAAACACGGCAAGCTTGCCAGCGCAGCCACTGGCTTCATATAGTCTTCGCTTATCCGCATTGAATCGGCTTGGCGTGCTTGCATCAACATCTTTTACTCTAGCGATGTACTCTTTGTCAGATGCGAGCTTACCAGTGTCAGGTAATTCTCTTTTATCAAAATTACCTGTTTGTAAATTAGTGAGTATTTCTTCCGGAGTATCGCCCAATTCTACGTCTAGATGATTAACCAATACTAGCTGACCGTGTTGGTTTATTTGGGCAAACAGTGCAAGCTCGGTATAGGCAGGGCCTCTTTTAACCAACGCACCGCCGGAGTTGTTAGAAATACCACCAATAATAGACGCACCCAATGTCGAGGACCCGATGACGGAGTGAGGCGCCCTATTTACGGTATTAAGCTCACTTTGCAACTGATGTAATGTCGCCCCAGGCAAGCTAATCACTTGCTCGTTGTCATTCACCAAATACAACTGGTTCATTGCAAGCGTGTTAATCACAACCACCGGTCTATCGTAGTCATTACCGCTCGGTGTTGAGCCTTCAGTCAGTCCTGTTTTTGCCGCTTGCATGATAATGATGCAATCGCCTTCTACACACACTTCTAAGCTGCGCCAAATCTCAAGCAGTGTTTGCGGAAACAAAACAGCCAAAGCATTGCCGCCACCAGAGCGCCACCCCATTCTATAGTGCTCGTTTTTCTCTGGATCAGACTGTACATTACTGGCTCCCAGTAAATGCGTTAGCTTCTCTAACACTAGATCAGGACGGAGTGTGTCCGGATACGTTATATTTGATGAGAAAAGGTTTGATGAAGCCATATGATGCTCCTTAACTTGTGATTGTGTGTCACTCATTATGCTAAAGGCCCTTGAAAACCAAAGAGGTAAATGGCAGCCATGACGATGATGCCACAGAACAGCACATAATAGAGGGTAGGTAAAATAGTACGCCTAAGTGTGGCACCTTCCATACCCAGTAGACCCACCGTTGCTGATGCAGCCACGACATTATGTATCGCAATCATATTACCGGCTGCAGCACCAACCGCTTGAGCCGCGATGATTAATGAAGGTGAAACATGTAAGCTCATGGCGGCTTCATATTGGAATTGACTGAACATCATGTTGGATACGGTATTAGAGCCGGCAATAAAGGCACCTAATGCACCAATGGTTGCACTGATTAAGGGAAAAACACTACCAAAAGTACCAGCAAACAACTCTGCACTGGCGACTGGCATACTCGCCACATCTGATAAGTTTACGCCTGAATTAATAAAAATCCTAACCATTGGAATTGTGAAAACAAGGACAAATCCAGCCCCTAAAACAGTCTTGCCTGATTCTTTAAAGGCACTGCTTAGTGCACTGCCTGGTTTTTTGGTTTGAAAAGCGGCGGCAACCAAGGCGCTGATTAATAACAAGCCGCCTGGTAAGTATAAAGGACTAAAACTGGCACTGATATCTGCCTCACTTAAAATCGAGGTTAGGTCTACTGTTGCGCTGTTAAGCAAAGACTGAAAGCCTGTTAATACTCTTGAACACACCAGTAAAAGGGCAACCAGTAAATAAGGGAACCACGCCATAATAGTCGACATTTTGTTGCCATCTAAACTTGGCGTCAAATCATCTTTACTGACTACTAACTTACCCATCCATTCACTTGGCCAGCTTTTTTTCGGTTCAAAATCCCATGTGGTTTTTGGTACTAAAAAGCCACGTTTTGCAGCATTAACAACGATAGTGATACTGACCAAGCCACCGACCAGTGACGGAAATTCTGGTCCTAAAAAAACACCTGTTAGCGTATAGGGAATCGTGAATGCCAAACCCGCAAAAATAGCAAATGGCCAAATCGCAAAGCCTTCTTTCCAGCTTTTGTTTTTACCAAAAAAGCGCGTGAGCATCATCACCATAAAAAGTGGCATAAACGTACCAATAACACCATGCATCATGGCGACTTGGCTGGTAATCAGTTGTAAAAAGTCGCTCCACTCTAGCCCACCTTGTGCTAACTGGGCGCTAATGGCCGCTGTATCTAATCCTTTATTTACTCCAATAACGATAGGCGTGCCGACCGCACCAAATGATACAGGCGTGCTTTGTATCATCATTCCCATCAATACCGCCCCCAGTGCTGGAAACCCTATCGCGACGAGTAAAGGTGCTGCAATAGCGGCAGCTGTACCAAAGCCAGCAGCCCCTTCAAGAAAGCAGCCAAAGCACCATGCAATAATGATGGCTTGCACCCGTCTATCTGGCGATACATTGGTAAACCCAGCACGGATAACAGCAATGGCACCAGTGTGTTTTAGCGTATTGAGTAAAAAAATAGCACCGAATACGATCCACAATACTGAAACGGTAATGACCAAACCCTGAATGATCGATGAGGACACGCGATTAAGCGTCATATCCCATACAAAGAGAGCAAGCGCGGCAGTAACGGCTAAAATAATTGGCATGGTTTTTTTGGCTGACCATTGCATGCCTATCAGAAAAACACCACAGAGAATGATTGGTAGTAATGCCAGTAGCCCATATATTGTTTGATTCAAAATCATATCCTTTTTATCGTGTAATCTTCCTTGAGCAAAGTCATCTAAATATTTATTTTTATGACTTAATGGTGATTAGAAAGTTTTAAACAGTCATGCACAATGAGTGCTAATAATTGCACCGACTAAATGTTCAAAATTCCCCAAAATATTCTACGCTTTGTCCATACATTGATATATTGCATCAAAGGACAATATTATTTTCTTTTTTTGCTATAATCCAAAACAAATTACACCAATTGGAGAACAAGTATGGTCAAAGCTGACGATATGGTTTTATTCGTTCAAGTGGTTGATGAAGGCTCATTTTCTAGGGTCGCTGAAAAACTGTCATTAACGAATTCAGTCGTAAGCAAACGCATTGCAAGATTAGAAGAAAACCTAAACGCACAGCTACTTTATAGAACCACCAGAAAGTTGAGCTTAACTGATGCAGGAAAGACTCTTTATAACAAAGCGAAAATTGCTAAATTTGCCTTTCAAGAAGCCGAAAATGCAGTGAGGGGTTACGGTGAGGATATGAAAGGCAACATACGTATCACTCTACCGGTGGTCTCTGCTAATCTAGTATTGAGCGAATCTATTGCTGAATTCTGTAAACAACACCCAGAAATATCAGTGGATTTACAAATTACCAATCGATTGGTTGATTTGATAGAAGAAGGGTTTGATCTGGCCATAAGAACCGCCGAGCTTGAAGATTCATCACTTATTGCAAGGCGCCTTATAGATAGTCAGTGGGTGATATGTGCGACGCCGGAATATTTGGAGCAACATGGTACACCTCAGACACCTGAACAATTACAGGATCATAAATGCTTGGTCTATAAGTTTGATAATGCGGCTAACGATATATGGCCACTATATATAGATGGCACAGAGCAATTGCTTCCTATAGAAGGCCGGTTTTATAGCAACCATCTTGATGCGATTAAACAAGCGACCCTTAGCGATTTAGGTATCGCTTTTTTACCACAAGCACTTGTTTATAAGGAGCTGCAGCAAAATACGCTCACACAGATTTTGCAACGTTTTACACGAAAAAGACTGGGAATGTATGCGGTTTACCCTAAAGCAAAGCAACCAGATCAAAAATTGAAACTGCTTGTTGAGTATCTGCGAGAGTCATTACATGAAAAACAGGCTTACTACTGCTAAGTAAGTCACTATTAGGGTTTCTCATTTTTGAGAAATCCTATCTTGTATGCAAATATGACTGTTATATATTAAACCAACTGCCTTTACTCCTCTCTTAAATATAATCTTCTGTTTATCTTTTATAAAAAATGCTCCCATTGCGGGAGCATTTTAATTTTAGAAATTAAAATTTAATTAGCCAATATTAGATAACGTTAGTGATATCTGTATCAATATTGACCTGTGTAGCCGAGTCAGTGCTCAATGCCCACACATTATATTGTTGTCCATCAGCATCTGACGTCGTGGTTTGAGTATTTACCCACATTGCCGCATTACCAGATCCATCTGTATCACTTAGATTATTACCGACACCACCTAAATCCACAGTATCATCGCTATTACCTTTGACATAAATAGTATCTGAAGTTTCTGAACTGGTAATATCCGCTGCTTGGATAGTCAGCTCATTGGCGCCAGTACCACTTATATCTATCATTTCCACCTCAAAGACGTCAGATAAGCTTAACGCTTGATTAGCTCCAGCCAAGTTAACAGTATCAAATCCATCACCCCCTAAAATATTGACATTCAAAGCTGCATCAATATTAATAGTGTTCGCACTGTCATCTAAATTAACTAACGACGTCTGAAGGATGTTATTAGTAATATTGACTACATCATCACCAGCACCCATATCGATTGTAAAATCAATATCAATGGTTAATTCTGCCGTACTCGTAGCGACATTATCAGAAATAGTATAGGTAAATACCTCTGATTGGCCAGAAGATGCATAGTCACCATTAGCTGTATAAGTATAATTACCATCCTCATCAATGACTAAAACACCATACTGACCTTGGATAGAGTATCCATCAATCCCATTAACATCAGTAGGAGTTGCGCTTGAAGTTAAATTATTGTTGCTAGCTACAGCCGTCAGCGTGGTATTAATATTTACAGTATCTTCACCCTCTTCATCAGTTGCTAATGAATCAGGATTAAGAACATTACCTATAATCACAGTATCATCAGCGAAACTATATTGAGTGAGTGTGGCTGTGACATCCGTGGTTTCGAGCAGTGTCAAAGTATTGCTAAGCAAGGGAGCAACTAAGTCATCAAGTACCGCGTCAATTTGCGTCTCTGAAAGGAAACCTCCTAAAGTAGTTATTAGACTATCAATCCCTAACCCTCCAGGTGCAGATAGTAATGGAATAAGGATTGGCTCAAGAAGTGCAAAAGTCAAGCTGCCAAGAGGTCCTAATGCATCTGCAACTGCATCTAAAACAGCAGCTTGGTTATCAGGCCCTAATAAGACACCTTCCTGCCCTAATTCTGCCAACGTAAGATCGTTCACTAACTCTGTTAACAAGCTTTCGTCTTTACGTATTACGATTTTATAGTCACCTGGCTCTAAACCAGATATGGTTGCTGTCAAACCATCAGCGTTGTTTGTTAAACCTAAAACTTCTAAGCCAAGAACGTTACCTACAAGTGGATTGTTTTCATTAGCTGCAATGTAAAGAAGCTGATTATTACTGTCATAAATTTCTAGACTAATTGCATCAGCTACTTGTAATAATGCAGTCTGTTTAACCTCAATATTGACAGTACCGTTAGCGCTTTCAATCACTGTAAAGCCAAGATTACTATTCGTACCATCACTTCCACCAAAAGCTCCAAGCAACTTAAAGTTCTCTTGATCTATTGGTACAGTAGTCTCTACTTGTAATTCCAGATCAAGATTATCAGAATCGTCTCGAGCAATGATAGGTGGCACAACTACAGTTGGTGCCGTACCCGTTGTGGCGGCACTGTCAAGCGTGCCATCCGTGGCGTTCACCACTGGCGCCGCTAAGCTGCCACCCGCATTCACGGTGTTTGC
>NZ_JBVFXW010000068.1:0-11929 GCF_055522395.1 Psychrobacter sp. TPE 89C | reverse complement strand
AGTTATAAAATTGTTAATAATTTTAGTAAGCAATTTTCTATCAAACTGGAAATATAGTTTTTTATCAAATGATATTTAGTTGTGCTAAATAAACATAAGTTCCAAGCATAGTATTTAATTTCCTTATTATCCGATATTTTGTATAACAATATCTATCACAATGAGAGCTCTATGAATAATTCGATAATGAAAGCAGTAGCTATAGTAGGTTTGATTGCAGCACTCATAAGCGGTTTTATGGTTTTAGAAATGAATGAATTAGCCCCTGCATATAAACAAACTGGTCAGTTAGTTTTTTACGTAGCTATTACTTTTCTTTCGATTTTCGTAGGTGTCGTATTCGCAGCTATCATGTTTCATCGCAACCGAAAAAATCCGCGAATGATGGTTAAACGTGCGAAAGTAATCTACGGAATATATGCTGCAGGATTATCTGCACTTTTGTTCATCTTGCCAAATATTCTGCTCAAGCAATCTGCTGCTTCTTGTATAAAACCTAATATCTATGCAGTCATATCAGATCCTTTGAACATCCAAGTTTGCATGAATATCAAATCTGTTTTACTCACTAAGTTCTTACCCTTTACTACTCCTCTATTTTTAGGAAATCTAATAGTAAGCGTCATCGTGGTCAGTATTATCAGCATATTAATCTACTTACTTGTCACCGCTAAATTCTTATATAGCCATAGTAGATAGTTTAGTGACAATTTTCTTAATGTGTCAAAACTACTGAGCTAAAAAACCTTAATCCTAAAATATCATAAAATATTCGTTGTCTGAATTCTGCAGGAGTTTGTCGTGTCAAATGTTCTAATTGGAGTTGGTGGTTCAGGTCAGCATATTATCCATGCGTACTTACGTTTGTTGGCGCTGGGTAATGCTGGATCGACAGATGTTCCTCATGTTTATATTATTGATGCTGATGCTCAGTCTCAGCAAATTGCCAACAGAAGAAGTCAGCTGGTACCAGACATTCAGAGTCTTCATGACTATTTGCGTCATAGAGGTATAGGTAGCAAAACGAAAGAAGCCAACTTCGATATTATTCGACCATATAGCCAAAACTTATCCACAAATAGTGATTTGACCGTCAAGAATGTATTGCTAGCTCAGAAAAGTAATACTACAGAAGAAATTAAAGCTTTCTTTTATGAGCAAGATCTCAACATTAAAGTCTCTGAAGGTATGCATGCCAACCCAAAAGTAGGATCAACTATTTTTGGTGAAAAGCTTGGACGCGTTCTTGACGGAAGTGGCAAGATCGATACTAATAATAAGCAATTGCTGCAAAAAGAGTTCTTCTCTTTATTTGATGATGATGTGACAGGGATTAATACAACAGATTGTAATATTGTCATTGTTGGTTCGGTATTTGGTGGTACAGGTAGTGGTATTATTCCTACTTTAGCACGTACATTTAACGAGATTGTCAATAGCTCAAGCTCTGGGCGAACTATAAATTTGGCAACCGTAGCAACCTTACCATGGTTTCAACTCAAACCTGGTGAAGATGGGTCTACAGGAAGTGCTTTTGATGTTGGAAAGTTAAAACGCAATACCGCCTTTGCATTGAGAAACTTCCAGTATGAATTGCAATCTAATAGTAATAACGCAGTAAGCTCAATTTTTATTCAATCTGGCAGTATGTGGCAAGATATCCAGAGACCAAGCGCTGGTGATTTTGATCAGCCGGAACATACTCATGTAGTCAACTTACTCGCTGCCAATGCAGTTCAACATAGCTTTGCAAGGCATTTCGATACCAATGAGCTTTTCATGCCCATGAGTCAATTATCTCATGAGATTCAACAAGGGCATTTCCATCCTCATACGTCTAAATCCTTGCATTTTAAAGATTTTACTAAAGGTAAGGATTTCGTTAGTCTGTGGATGTTGTTAGTAAAAAATGCGTTGACTGTATTGGTTATCCAAGCATTTATAGAAGTTTTAAATGATTATTCTGAAGGTGGAATTAACCATGCAGTGTTAGGTGATTCAGCACCACAGTACAGCACAGTAAAAAAATTACTAAATGAAATTCGTGAGAAATTTGGAATTAGCTTAGAAAGCAAAAAAGCTTGGTTAGGATTAAAGTCAGTTACCTTTGTACCAAAAGTCGTTGCAACTAACTTGAAAGATGCTTTGATGTTTGAACAAAAACAATACCAAGACACTCTAAAGTGGTTGAGTAAACATGACTATGACAATCAAAATGCTTCTGGAATAATTCCAGAATTTAGACCATATCATAATATTAGTAGTGCAGGAAACGCCAATTCACTATGGTCACAATTGGTAGGTGCAAATGATCAAACTGGTTTTGAAAAAGATGAGTTATGGCAGTCTTGTGCCCTGAAGATCTTAGAAAGCACGCTCTTGAGTGATGAAGGCAGTATTGATACAACATTACAGGCAAAAATTAATACCATTATTGAACAGAGCATTAATGACACAAGCAAGTATGCCTATCTAGCCAGCAATATCGCCAGCTCGATATTCAAAAACCTAAATAAATATGTCAAACCCAGTGAAGAATTTGGAGAGAAGTTCTCCGAGTTCCGCAATACATTTGATACCGCTCAGTCGATCAGCCAAGTTCAACTACAAATGCAGCAACAAAAAGGTGAAATCACTAACTATGGGGCGATGGATTGGAGCTTACAGCTAGCAGGTGATGTTGCCACATTAGATATTATGGACATTGAGCATCCTAAAACTTTACATTGGTTAGATGCATTACATCCGACTTCTACCACAGCCAACCTAATTAACGTGATTAAATTAGACGAACGCATCTCTCAAGGCGTACCAAATATTTTGGCATCTTTTCTACTTCAAAAATGGCGACTTCAGATTCAAAACGATGTCACTGTTTCGCAGTTATTAGAAAATTACAATACTGCTTACTATAAAATCAGCTCAAATAAATTTCAAAGTACTGAGATAGGTCTATACTTGTATGCTCAACGTGTCATCGAGGCAGCTTTTTGGCTATTAATTAGTGGGGCGACAGAGGTTGCCTATACCTCTATTCCATTGGATGGCAACAACGCCTACCATCGCTGGTTGAAGCGCGAGCTTCTTACCCAAAGTTGGTCTGATAGTCAGCTAGGAATGATCGTTACAAATGATGCAGAACGCACTCCACTGTTTTTATGGAATGGATATTATTGGTGTCTAGCAGCAAACAATACAGCTCAAGATTTCTTTGCTAATTTATTACAAAACATGCAATTACCGAGTCTACGTTATAGATATGCAGATTTATTTTCTAGAAAATCGGATGGGGACAATAACAAAACTACGTCATTAGATAAGTTCTTTGCCTCACAGCTGAATGCATTGAGATCTAGATTAAGAACCCGTAAAAACAGTAGTGAAAATGCGAATGAAAATTTATTATTGACGGCACTAACAGGTATATTGACGGATCTTCCTCAACCGACTACTAACAATATAGTAGCAGCTTTACGTACTCCGCTTGAGCTAGGCTGTCGTAATGTCGTAACGCTTGATGAGATTGGAACATCGAAATCGATCGTGAACATCAGTGGGTATTTGATTCAGAACCCACGGGTAATTATGCTAGATAAATTACCTGATAATAATGGCAATATTGTCAATATTCAGCAGTTCTTACCTGTTAGAAAAGAGTATTGGCTAGAGCCTGCAGTGCTAGAGCACCTGTCCAAAGACGATGGTGAGTCAGCACATACTCGAGTGAAATTCAATGGAGAGAGCAATAATGAATGCTCGATACAATATACTAAATTATATGTACCAGAATTAGGCTGGATGGATTTTAAACAAGGCGCTGATGCTACGCAGCCTATTATTGCTATTACTCCTTATGATTTAGCATTCGGTGTTGGCGTATGGCCAAACTTTAAAGCAGAAGGCTGGAATTACTACTTTATATCGGTAGATATCGAAAAACGTAACGTTTATCAAGACCTAGCTAATAAGCTACAGACGGCATTAGGTTCAGAGAAAATGATGATCACGATATACTCTCATGATCTACAGCATTCGGAAATCTTCGGATTCGACGCTATTCCGATTAAAATTGATTTTGTACCTGCAGTAATAGAGCTGTCTTGTGGTGACACAATAATTGCCACTCAGCCAATCATATTGACGGACGATCTAAAATCCGGTAATAGTCATATTAAATGTATTGGTCTAGATTTTGGTACTTCTAATACTTGTATGGCTATGGCGTATAACGAGCAAGGTCAAATCAAACGTGAAAACCTAAATCTGGCTAATACTGCTGATAGTCCAAGAATGGAATGGCTGGTTTACTCAGAAACAGACGATGAAAAAGGTAAAGATAATTGGTTAAAAAACCGTAGTGCTTATTATCTACAGCGTCAAGCTAATGTTAGTCAAATGGATAGCTATACTATTCCTAGTGAGATATTACTAGGTCTCAGTACACGTGTAAGCATCGACGGTAATAATCAGAGCTCTGTTCAGCTAAGAACTATGAAAGATAATACCGATAAAAAATATACTGTGGTCAATGGCGTTAATTTAAATGCCCCTATTTTCACCCCTTTTTGTAGTGATTTTTATGGATTTACAAGCTCTGATAGTGAACGTCTAGGATTCTTTGATAGATTACTGCAAATAGATGATATTCAAGTTATCTATGGCAATATTAAATGGCCACAAGAGACCAGTGGTTCCAACTATCAGTTGTCTAATCAGCTACGAGCTACTTATATAGAACAAATGATGATAGGGGTTCTGGCACGTCTCAGATACTCTGGTGTTACAAGCATAGATTATGCTTATGTGACACGTCCCGATGCTTTTACATTCCAGAATACGACGTTTGCCAATACTTATGCTGAAGAAGTAGAAAAAATACTAAGTAAGTTAGGTGTGCAAACTGGAGTGACTACGCTTAAAGATAAGGTAATAGAGGTCTCAGAAACTGATGCTGCGTTACAGATGTCCATGATCAATCCTAATGAATCCTATGTCATCGTAGATATGGGTGGTGGTACCACTGATATAGATATTAAACTTTCATATGTAAATGAAAATAAGACGGAAAGTTTAAAGTATTCTAGTAGTATTAAATGGGCGGGCAATGATTTGATGGCATCACTATTAGAGTCTGAAAAGAGTCCAATTCGTGAACATCTTAATTGGAATAAGTCTAAATCAAATGAAAACTCTACTAAGAACAGCACCTTATTAGGCTCAGCATTGAAGCTGCAAATTCGTAATGGTATTCGTATTGTTGACAACATCAATGGCGATCCACGTCCCGTTTCGAAAGTCGCTGAAATGTTCTTTGAAAGTATTTATGAGTATATCTTTGTAAAAATAAAGCTACTGCTACAGCAAGCAGGGTTTGAGTCGGTGAATGGTTTAAAGAATCAAAAGCTCAATATTGTCTTGCAAGGTAATGGGTTTAAGCTTAGTCCTTACTTTAGTCATGTTACTCATCAACACCCTTCATTTAGTGAAGGTCATTACGCACCTGCAGTTTGGAACAGTGTATTCGCTAATGATTCTAACAGTGATGAGATAGCACTAAAGGTCGCTTATAGCGAAAATAGTAAAGAGCATATGATTCGTGATGGCGCTGGCAGTATCGCTGATGAGATGTTCAATCATAGAATCAGTAGCGTGTTGGATAATCCAAAAATACTATATCCATCAAATATGTTTGATAAGAATCAAAGCGCTAACCCAATATTAGTTGAGTATGATAAAGACGCTTCAAGTCCACGTCTCAACGAAAATTTGCAAGATGAAGAGCATCTACTTCCTGTACTACATGAGCTGTTTCCCTATACGCAAAAATACTGGAGTAATAGTAAAGAAGTGGCATATTTATTTACCAATAATAAATATGGTAACGAGCGTTTTTATGATGTGAATGCTATGTATTTGACAGGTTCGGGTAGCGGTACAGACCATTGGAACTTCTATTTAGCCATGACTCAAAAACTACAAGATAATTAAGGAAATATAATGAAAAAAGTTATCTGTAGCAGTCAATCGCTATCGCTTAAGACACCACTTAAAGCGATGCTCGTATCGTCTATGATTTTAGGTTCATTGCTACCGCTATCAGTATCAGCTGCTGAAGATTTTAATGATTTGGAAAAACCAGTATATTCAGAAACTTCTGATTTAAAGGTTAATTTATTAAGCAATGATTCGGGAAATTCGAATGTAAATGTTAAGCCAGATAATGACGATAATGGTAAGGGCAATCGCGAAGACGAAATAGAAAATCAGGAAAGTAGTAGCGATAGTTCTGCTATTCCTATTAGTCCGAAGGAAGTACGCTCAGCTACTAGTGCTTTGGAAGAAGTGGAAGAGCGAGCTTCTGAGAGCACTCAAATCAAAACTCAAAGTATTGCAGCAGATAATAAAAAAGCTGAAAAAAGTCCAACATTAATGAGTTTAGAATATTTGTTAGGAGGCGGTGGATTATTATTGCTACTACTTGGCGGTGGTTTTTTATTACTAAGTAAGTTTAATAACCTGAAGAATGAAAACCAAGAGTTATCCGACGAAAATGATTTTTTAAAGGGACAGACTGCTAAGAATTCTATTCAGTTAAAAAGGTTAGAAAACCATAATATACAGCTAAAATCTATAATTGAGAGTTCGAACAATACAGTTGAAGGACAGCAAAGTAGCCTTGCTAGTGTAAATACGGATGCGAGTGACTTATCCTCGATGCCGTCACTCATTACACCTGAAGCAGCAAGGATTGAAGACTTAAATGAGTCAGATCGTTGTCAATTAGCCAACATCTTTGAAAATTGGTTAAAAACCAATCGTGGCAATACCAAGGTCGATGACTTAATACCTGAAGACATTAACAAGAAACTTAAGCACCTACATTATACGATAGAACTTTGGGGGCAAGGCAGTGGTTTGGATTCTGTTGAGAGTACCAAAAATACTATGCATACTGCTGTCATCAGCCTTATCAAAAACGATAACAAAGGCTATGCATATTGTTATATAAAGCCTAACTCGATGTCATCGCTATGGGACAATAAAGCTTGGTATGCTGTCGAAAAAGCCAATGGAACACTAAAGCTAACTGGCGAACCTTTGGAGGCTAATTAATGAAATATTATCAATCAAAATATGCTTATGGTTTAAGTGCAGCATTGTTACTGAGTCTTCTAAGCGGTTGTAGCGATCAGCCTGAAGAAGTGGTAAAAGCTGAAACGCCAGTAGCGACCAAAAGTACAAAGCCAGACGTAATGCCAGCTTTGAACTTAGACGTGCTGCCGTCTGTAAAAAGTAATACCTCAGCAATTGACTATATTATCGATGGCTCAGCAAGTATGTGCGGTTATTTTAATGCAGATTTAGGCGTAACCGAGCATGCTATTCCTATCACTAAGCTGGTACAAGCTATCCAAGCTGTACGTCGGTCAGACGATAGAATATTAGTATTCATGCAAGATGAATCTGCTAATAAAGCGAGATACATTCCATTTGAAGAATTTGAAAATCAGTTGATGCAAGGTAAATGTGAACTCAATGGTCAGTACACTCAGTTAGGCCTCATCCTCCAAGATTACCGAGAACAGCCAGAACTACAACAGCGCTCTGTAGCTATTTTATCTGACATGCACTTTTTACCTACTGAAAGAACAGTTTTCGAGAGTCAATATGATGCTTTTCTTGGTACGTACGTAACGTCAGAAAATAAAGGATCATCGCTGTCTAATGGTTTGTTATCAGTGCGCTCTCCGTTTGTAGGTACTTACTATACAGTAAATAATGCGACCAAAATGTTAGAGCAAACACAAAAGCATCTTCACTTTTTTTGGTTAGCTAAACAGCGGGCCGATGCTGAGCAAATAGAAAAAATTCAGCAGAATCTGATTAAGGCTCAGAATGAATATCCAAATAGTGTTATCGCTCAAGCTGAATTTTTACCGCAGTTACGACTGTTGACAAATGAAGCAAAAAGCTACGACTCATTTAGCTCACCTGCACCTATGATAAGTCCAAAAAATATTTTGGACCTCTCTATGACAGATAATAAACCTTATGTTGGTGCATTTGATGCCAATAGTTCGCTGAGTGATGAACAAAAAAATTGCTATGATATAAGCTGGGGTGAAAATGATAGTATTGTTTTTTATCCTTATCCAAACTCAAAGACTAACCGTGACAAAATTTGTCCTGATGGCCCACTATTTCGCTCAAAAACTGGTAGTACGCTCAGATTAAACTTACCAATACAAAGCGGTTATAGCATCAAGCCAAAAGCACCAGCTTCATTAGAGGTAGTTGAAGACTATCTAACTATTCCTATCGTCGATGCTCAAAAAGCATGTATCGGTATTAGCTCTGGGATGGAAGATGCACAAAAAATCTCTCAAATCTTTACCTTGCAATATGCTGCTGATAGCACTGCTATAAATACAGACTATTATACACAATACTCTATCGAGCGAGATGTCTGCACTTCAGAATCTGATTGCACTAACTTAGTTGATAAGACTTTTCAGTATAGTCAGTTAATATCAAGTCTGGCAAATAAGTCCAAACAACATATCGAAAACTTATATCCACGCAGTATCGATATCAACCTAATCTGCGATCCTAGCTAATGATGAAAGAAGATGCATGGGTGGTTTTTCGACTGTCCACTACAGAAAAAATGAGTGACCAAAAATTCGAGTATAGTCTGATACTCGAAGATTCAGATGGTACTTTGGAAGTCATAGATATTCTAAAAGCTAATAATCAGAATCTTAGTTGGCTTGAGATTTCTTATGAACGAGAACCTGTTGATCTTAATAATACAGATATCTCAATTAAATGTAATTTGAGCCTGCTAAGCTGTTGTTTTTTAAATGTTAAAAGACTTTTGGAAACTCGAAAGAAGCTCTCACACATTTATTTTTGGACAATCGCAAAGCAAGAAATGGTATATCTTGAAGTTTTGTATCCACTAAGTGAAATCAAGAATATAGTAACTAAAAAGGAAAATAAGTTTTTTTTGCAATTGTATCCGCAAATACCATCAGAGGATTTTGAAGTACTAGAAGATAATGCTATAAATATAAATAGTTTGACAGCTTTGCTTGATTTATTTAATCAGAAAAATAAAGGAGAGCCAGAACCCTATATTTACGACTTGCAAGTCAAAGACGTTGCTATTGAGCTAAGTAATATTGAGCTGAATTTTGATACATATCCTAGTAATGAGGAATCTTTGACAGATATATATACAACTAATGAGAAGTATACTAAAAATAATAATGAGCTAAGCAGTAATAATAATGACCTAAGTTTAAAGGTGTTCTCAAAACAAGACTTAAAAGATCTGGAAGAAGGTTTCAATGAATGGCAAAGAGCACATGGAAAGAATGAGCTGATTGATAAGCTTCCTGAAAGTCTAATAAATAAGATAAGCACCGAATACGAGATAGTATTTTGGACCAGTGGTCAGGGTGTAAGTAATATGGTCAGAGATAATAATCCACCTAGACATACGATGGTACTGAGTATTGTTCAAAAATCCAGTAAAAATGGTATTGGTTATTGTATACAGCGACCAACCAGCTTGGATAAGGTTTGGACGCATAAGCAGTGGCATAAAATTAAATACAGCGATAGTGAGATTTTGGAAGTATTAGCTTTAGATTAATAAAACTAAGCTTCTCTCTTTTATCATATCGTATAAAATCATATATAATGTAATATGGCTTAATTTAAATGAATAAAAACTTTCAATACACATTAATGAGTTTTACAGGTATTTTACTCATGATCATCGCCTCAGGAGCTTTTGATTCTGACCCATACTACGATGAGGCCTACTACGATGATACTGAGTCAGATGAACTATATGACATTGGTGAACCAGAAGTATCGCAAGCAGTGGATGACGCTGAAGCAGATATGGAAGGGGTAGACAGTAGTGTAATAGATGAGCAGAATATTGAATGGGTTGATCAGCTAGCTGCAGTTGATGAGCGTTATCCAAATGATATGCAACGGCTAGAGATGTATCAAAGTCTACTTGATGAAAGTGGTAATCCCTATGCACCAATTCTACTAGCTAGCACCATTGTAAACGTAAAAAACCAATCTAGAGACATAGATATATTTCAAGAGTGGCTAGATAGTTTTGGTTTTGACTATAATTCAATTGAAAGCCTTGAAACATTAGCTGATAATCAAAATGTCAATGCTATGTTTTTACTGGGTGTGTATTACTATCAGGTACAACGTTATGAGCAGTCTAGAGATTGGCTTTTACAAGCTGCCAATCAACAGCATCCTGGAGCTATGAATCAGTTAGCTTGGATATATAGAGAAGGTTTAGGTGTCGATCAAGATCTTGACAACGCTGTAATGTGGCATAGCTATGCTGCTCAAGCCGAATATCCTCGTGCTATGACCAATTTAGCTTATTTATACAGTATAGGTCAGGGAGTTGATAAAGATTTAGAAACCTCAGCCCAGTGGTACATGAGAGCAGCTAAACTAAATAGTGCTTCGGCAATATATGCGGTTGCAGCATATACGCTGAATGGTACAGGTGGCATAGCAAAGAACGAGTCAGAAGGGGTTAGGTTGTTAATGGAATCAGCACAACTTGGACATAAAAGAGCGATGTACGTCATAGGAAAACGCTATGAAAATGGCGACGGATTGGAATTTGATATCGAACAAGCTAAATACTGGTACAGTGAATCGGCAAAGCTTGGCGAGAGTGATGCAATTGAAGCACGTGATCGCTTAAATTACTGATATTATTTTATTGCTTTATAATTAATAAACATAAATCGTGATTTTAGAATGAAATCGGCTTTAATTTTATTAGATAGAAATACTGTATTGTAGTCGCTATAGTTAATTAAGGATTAGTTATTAATGAGATTTAATTTATTATTGTACGTGCCAGCGTTGGCTGATAACTTAAATATTGAGTACGGAGTTTTCATTCAGCATCATTTAATGGATGATCCTGATGTTGAACTGAATTATTTTGACTTTAGTAAAATTAATCCAGAAAATTATGCGTTAGACATAGTAGATGAAAAAGAGGTCACTAAAAAGCTGAGAAAAGACTGCCTTGTAGATGGTTTTACACTCAATAAATATTATTCTATAAATCTAGAAAATAGTTATAACAGAAATATTAACAAGGATGAAGTTAGGCAGATTTTTGTATGCTTTAAAAATAACTCAAAAGAACATTTAGATGCATTTATCAGACTAGCTGAAGATCAAAGTATTGAAGATTATCAAGTAAGTAATAATTTAATATTTTTCAGAATTTGGGCTTCACAGGAGATGGAAAGTGCTTCTAGTATACCTCTAAACGTAGGCAAGGTGAATTATTCTGATTTTGAATACTTTTGTGGAGTCGTAAAGCAGGAAGTAAACAACCAATGGCATTCGGTGCTCAACAAAAAAAGAAATAGCAGCAAAGCAGTCTTAGAGGCGAATAGTAAAAAGGCTAATCCTGAGTTAGATATTAATGAATATTCAACACCCATTATACCTAAATTAAATAATATTTTTGTGGAAGAAGAAGTTCCAAGTGGGTTTTTAGCTAATAGAATAGAAGAGGATCAGGAAGTTGTAATTTCACAGAACGATGTTGTTATTGTTAATAACAAGCAAGGATCCGAAGCGTTTAAAGTTATAGCATATGTATTGTTGGCTTTAGGCGTTATGTCTATAATAGGTAAGTTACTTGGTGGTAGCTAATTGAATTGATGAGAGTGCTATAAATTTCTATATTTATATTGAAAAATTCGTAAAAGCAACAGTTTTTAGAGGCTGCCATTCAATGCTGATGGTTTATGGTATAGTCAATCCAAGATAAAAGAAGTACATCCCATATCATGAAACAGTTTTGGTAAATTATTTTCCATCCAACCTTGGCGTAGAAACTTAGCTT
>NZ_JBVFXW010000067.1:0-12523 GCF_055522395.1 Psychrobacter sp. TPE 89C | reverse complement strand
TTAATCATTTTGCTTGGGAGTATTTTGAAGGACTAGAACATACTCAAAAAGGCAATACGTTGATTCGTAAGAAAGGCCGTTTAGAGCTTATATGCTCCTATATTGGTAATGAACCTATTAGTGAAATTGATTCACCTAGAATGCTCGAAGTGTTATTAAACATTCAAGCCAACTCCTTAAATAAGAATGGTAAGCCTACAGATAAGGCGGAACGCTGTGCAGGTATCGCTAGTGACGTATTTGTCTATGCGGGAGCTCGTGGCTTCTGTAGCAGCAATCCTGCAGCGTTAATCAAAAGCCAACTGGCCAAGTCCAGCTATGGTCATCGTCCTGCCATTACTAATCCTAAAGATTTGGGCAAACTACTGCGAGCTGTTGAAACAATAGAAGGCGATCTAAACACGATTAACTCCCTTAGGCTATTGGCATTACTATTCGTACGTAATGGCGATCTACGCCGTATGAGATGGGCTGATGTTGATCTAGAGGCTGGTAGGTGGCAATTAAAGCCATTAAAAGGCCAAGGTAAGGTAAACATGGTTAAGGATATGGTGGTTCCCCTACCGCATCAAGCTGTGGCTATATTGCGTGAACAGAAAAAGATCAATGGGCACACTGAATATGTCTTTTTCAGCGAAACAGCAAAAAAGCACCAGATCATATCTGAAAACACGGCAAACAAACGCCTCAAGGATTTAGGCTATCAAAACATACATTGTGCTCATGGCTTTAGAGCGACAGCGAAGACTATCTTGCAAGAGCAGCTAAAATACCCTCTTGTGCTTGTAGAGATGGCATTGGGTCATACGACTAAAGACCCTAACGGCTCAGCTTATGGTCGATTTGAGTATATTGATGATCGTAGCGATATGATGCAAAAGTGGGCAGATTACTTAGATGCACTCAGAGAAGGAAGAGATACAGCAGAGTTTAGAGCGGATGCACAAACTAAAGGCGACTCTACAGCTCAGCTGCAAGCACTCATAGATCAGCTGGGTGAAGACAAGGTACGAGAACTATTGGAAAACAAAGGTTGAGATACTGCTTTCTAAGTAAATTGAACCATATACTATTTACTAAAAAACGTTTTATGCGAATAACAGAGGTTTTTTAGGTTATTCACTACCCGTTTCAGATGGTAAAAAGGTAGTGATTTAAAACCGTTATGGGAACATGTTCCGTTTGCCATATAGGTAGCGAAGCATTGGCTATATAATTAGCATTCTTTCGTCTATCATCCTAAATTGTACGAAATTAATTGACCACAGACTTTGATAATAGGAAAGAAAATGTCGTTCTTTTATCCTAAAGATGTAGATTTTATGGAGATGTTTGGATGCGAGAGCCATACAGATAATGATGGTTTGCTAGAATCCACATTCATCGATGCACAAAATAAAAAAATGGTTTTTTCTATCAGTGATATGCAGAACTCAATATCTGCTTATGTATATCAAGATGAAGCATTAATATTTAGGATATATGAAGAAGGAGCTATGAGGGTCATGATATATGAAAATCAGATCATTATAGAATATCTGAATTATCAGGATTTATACGCTAAAAGACTAACTATTATTGATGTGTATCCAATATTTAAAATTGACCATTCTACTCTGATAGACAAGGATATGAGCCAACTAAACTAAATGCCTTCAAGGTATTATCATATTAAGATATACCTATACCGAACCAATCAGCCCTTCACTAGTTCGATACCCTAGTGAGGACTTGAACGTTCAGCCGTGGGCTAATAATATCAATGGTTTTAACTGGTTGAAACAGTCACAGTGTACTTCGTGGTATACCTACCATACATATTCTATTCGTGATCTGTGCATTAGCGAGGACTGGTCTATACTGATTAAAGAGTCTGAGAAAATACTTGGCTATTAAAAAGTATTAAGTGTAAGGATTAAAAAATAGGGTGCTTATTATGAAATTGCATGAAATTTATGGAACTTTTCTTAGTTTAGTAAGTGCTAAAGAAAGAATAGAGTCCTTTTGCTTATTGGATTTTGAGGAGCATGAAAGTTCTTACTACGGACTTTATTATATTTATGGTAAAAAATATGAGGGTGAGAGTTTTCAAACTGTAAATAATATTGATTTTCTTGATAACAAGCCATTAGAAGAAGGCGGCTTTCCTGTAGTTTTGTATGTTAATAATACAAATTCTGATCAAAATGAAGTTTTTGCAACGTTGGAAGATTTTGTTTTAATTTCTAGAGAGCATTTTTAAGAAAACTAGTGATAACTGATTTCTGACATCCAATGCCATAAAATCTGTTGTGGGAACCTGATCGGTTCGCTATACAGGCATTGAACTGACAGTGTTAACGGTAGGTAGGTAATTATGATTAAGCTGTCTGATTTAAATACCCCATGTTTGTTTCTACAAATTCTTCCACATAGTTAAATTATGAGCTATGCTGAAGAAACCGTACAAATAAACTTGGTAAACTAAGCGTATTAATCGGAGTTTATCATGGTCAAGAAAATCAGAAGCTATAGTGAAGAATTCAAAGCCGAAGCCGTCAAGAAGATAGCAGATAATAACGGCAATATTTCAGCGACCGCAAAGCAGCTTGGCATCGCCATGCAGACCTTATCTAATTGGAATAATAAGGCCAATCAAGGCAAGCTCATCGGCACAGAACAATATGATCCTGATCTTATGACGGCTCTTCAAGAAATAAAGCAGCTCAAGCGACAACTTAAAGTTGCCGAAGAGGAACGAGAGATCTTAAAAAAGGCCACGGCGTACTTTGCAAATGAGGAACGTTAAGAAACAGTCTGGGAGACTGTTTTAGTGACGCAAGACGTAGGGCTATGCACGCAGTGACAGTTAGTCAGGTACGCCTTTATCAAAGATAACCAGCACTTCTTTAGCATCGCCACTATGTGCCGTGTGCTAAGTGTTAAGCCATCAAGTTATTACGACTGGCTGAGTCGTGATATCAGTGACCAACAGATACACCGTAATCAGTCTGAGCTACTGGTTAGGGCCGCTCACAGTGAAACTCGTGAGCGCTATGGTATTGAGCGACTGCATGCAAAGCTCATAGAGCAAGGCCATGATATTAGCTTGTACATGGTCAGACGTATCAAAGAAGAACATGGCATCAAATGCCGTCGCCACAAACGCTTTAAAGTCACTACGGACTCAAACCATAATAAAATGGTTTATCCAAACGTGTTGGATCAGCAGTTTGATGCTAAGCGTCCTAATGAGTCTTGGGTCAGTGACATCACCTATATCTGGACAAATGAGGGTTGGCTGTACTTAGCAGGGGTTAAAGACTTATACACTAAAGAGCTGGTCGGCTATGCCATCAACAAACGTATGACCGCTGATCTAATATGCAAAGCATTGAACATGGCCATCAAGAATAAACGTCCAAGCCAAGGGCTGCGACAAGCAGCTAGGACGCATCGTTCGCAATCCTACTTTTATGGCGGAGTATAATCATTTAGTAACCCCGACTAGCCCAGCTGGACAGTCACAGCAAGGTTGGGAGTTTGAAATGATTAACCGTCTTAAAAAAGATGCTTTACAGTTTAGTAAGCGTCCTATAAAGAATTACTTAGACTACTAAAAACAAAGGAAAATTATCCATTTAAATATGATCATTAATGGATTTAGGAGTTGATAAGATTGCGAAACATAATAGAGATGGTTGTTTTGTTTATACTCATATTGTTAATATTATTTATACCATTTTACTTTTTAAATAAAGAGCTTCCTACTCTTCTTCTACAGGAGAATCAAAACTTTGCGTTGGCAGTAGGCTCGTTAACCAGCGCATGGGCAGCCATAGTTATAACTGCAATCACAATTATAGCCACTTATGTGGCCTATAGAACATTCTCAGAACAAAGGCTACACAATAAATTAACTGTAAAGCCTATGCCAGAAATCACGATAGACCACAGTGATTTCTCACTATACATAAAGTTAGTGAATCATGGATTTGGTCCTTTGTTAGTTAAGTCATTTACCTCTATAAACATAGGGTCAGGTAGATCAGGTAAATCTTTAGTTGAGTGCGTAGATCTTCATGGAGGATCTTGGACAGACTCTTGTGGAGGAGTTGATGGACGAGTTGTTCTTCCCGGAAAAGAGATATTACTCGTAGAACTTACAATGGGTCGAGGCGATACTATGTTTAATCGTACTCTTGAGTACGCTCGAGAAGATCTGTCTAACGTTAAAATATCAGTCAGCTATTCAGATGTATATGATACTAAGTTCCCCGTATACGAAAAACGTATTTTATTGCCTGATAATAGCAAATACCTTGAATAACTCAGGCGTTCAGTATTCCACAGTTGCTTGATACACTCGTTAAGCTCTATAAAATCAGCCTTTAGTTTATAGAGCTTAACGAAATACTAAATCAATTATTAAGGATCCAGGATGAAAAAATTAATTGCGGGTTCATTAATTTGTTTGATAGCTGTTTCAGCCAATGCCAATAATTGGTTTTATATAGATACAACTAAAGACGGTGTTGATCATTATATGGATGCTAATACCTTAAGGATAGTTGATCAAAATGCTCAAATAGTTACTGCTTTTGTTAAAATGCGAGGCATAGAGAAAACAAAGTTAAGATTTAACAATATGGTTGTTAGTTCTACTAGTTTTAAATTCGCTTTTGACTGTAGAAATGAAACCGGTAAAACACTATCCCATATATTCTATGATGCAAACGGAGCCGTTATTGATTCTAATGATTATTACGCCGAGCAATTTACCACAATCCATCCAGGAACAAGCCAATACTTAAACATGTATTCTGCTTGTGCTATGACAGGTTTTAAAAGCATTAAGGGCATACTCTAAGAGTAGAATCTCATTTCTTTGATATATTCTAGCTAAGACTTCTTCGTCGCACCTAGCAGCCCTCAATTGTCGCTGATCAGTCACACTCCAATATATAAAAGGACACACCCAACATTCGGAGGACTACTTAGTCTATTTAAGTAGTCGTATTTTAATCAAAGGAATCTCATAATTAAGTAACTGTATTTTGGAAGGGATTTCATAATTTTTGCATTTGTAGTTACTAACTATACCTTTAACACAAAACGTAAAAAATGCTCCAATAACTATAAGAATAGGAGCATAAGTAAAAAAACCAAGTATAAAAATAATGAATTGAGGTATCACTTCGACAAACAACATTAGAATAGAAGCTACTAATAAAAAGTATATAAATGATGCAGCTAATAGAAGCAAAGCAGTTATAGACCAGTTTATTGCTTTTTTTGCCTGCTCCCTAACATAAGTATCATCTGTTTTAGTTAGGTAGAACATCAATGGGATCACAAAAAGAGTGAGTAAACACCCTAACCAGTTTAAAACTGCTAGGTTTCTTGACTCCTGACTTACAACATCATTATCTTGCAACATAAGATTCCTTTTCTCAAATTATACTAATTTAGTATCTAGCTTAGATATACTTTAGTTATTCTAACGTTCTATATCCTGATCCTTGCTAGGCTTAGGAGTTCTCACTGCCACTCTTTCAGGCGTTGTTTTTATCTCAATAGGTGGTAAAACGACTTTACCACTCATTGAACCGCCCCGACTATATCGAAGGCTGGCTTACTTGAGCCAGGTAGCAATATCTGACAACGCTTTCAAAATTAAAGAGGCCATACATAAATTGTGTCTGAATATCGTTAAACCACCCTATTCTTCTTAAAGTTCTCAGCCTGCTCAAATATCTCTTTATAGACCTCGTTTGAGTCCACAGGTGGATAGCCTCACTCTTTGAGTAACAACATCAAATCAAATTCTAACTCCGCTTTGATATCGTCGCGCTTATTCCAGTCAGTATACTTAGCTTTATCATCTACAAGGGTTTTGACCTCTTTAGATAACTCAATGAGTTTATCCTCTGGATAGCTAAAATCATATTTATGAGCCAACAGTAGCAAAATATCATAAAAAGCTTTTTCTTCGATATCTATTCCCATCTCGCCAAAAGCTTGCATCTCTTTCTTCACGCCATGTATTAAGTCGATAATATGGTCAGTAAAATCATTGAAGACCTTAGAGTTTAGGATGTCGTTCTCATCACGGTCGTTATACTTCTCGACAAGCTTCATGATGGCTTTGTTGGTATCGTACAGATCGGACGAAGGAAGGTATTCGAGCTTATGAATGATGGACTCAATCTCATACTCTGTAATCAAGTCATCTTTATAACGGGTCGCTAGAAACTGTCGAAGATCAGACTTAATCAGCACATCGTCAGGATTGCGGTCGAGTGCTTCACCTAGCGTATGTGGATAGCCCTCGGCTGATAGCAATTCAATAATAGCTTGTTCAAGTCGGTCTTCGGTGAATTTCAACTATAAGTCCTTTTTTAGATAAATAGAGCGTTCTTCAATAGCATTAGTGATCGGTGCAGGGAATGTGCACCTTATAAAGCTACAAAACTATATGCTGTTTCATAAGCTTTCTTTACCGGATTGAACTTCATAACGAAGCTTTTATTGATAAAGTCAGGAAGCTCAGGATCATCAGGAGCTATACCTTTATAAGTCAACTTGATTGGATAGTACTTAGCCTTTTCAGGCATTACCTCAACAATTCCTTCATAATCATAATCTGAGGGTGATTCATAATCATTTGCACCGTTATTATCTGAACCAGCATCGCCTAATGCATAAGTATTAATAAAGTCATTCTCAGGTAGATGTAGCACTGCCCATGATTCCGTCGTATAACCCTGACGCATATACCCACTCTTGAAAATGCTACCTACTAGATTTTCACCCAAAGACTCTGAAGTAGCACGAATATCATTGTTTTGAAGATCCATTGAACTGTAGATACTTGAAAACTCTATGCTCTCAGATGTCCTGCTTACTAACTGAAACTGTCCGTTATTCAGCTTTTTAAAGCTGTATAAATCTGCCTTTGAACCGCAAGGAAAACAGTATTCTAACGAGTCATCATGAATGAGCACTTTTTCAATGGTCACTAAATAACGTTGCTCACCTTCCGTGTTGTCATAAAGCTCTATAGGACGCATTAACGCTACTGTTCTGTATGCTGTGTTATCAGCACGACCTAAACCAATATTTGGTAACGAATCAATATATGTGTCATCTGCAACAGTAGGAACCATCTGACCATTGTAAAACTCGCGCATGACTTCTTTAAAGCTTAGGTCTGTGATTTTAACCTGAGCCATTTGACTGGTAGAGAACGCAGGAGTAGTTGCCATTACAGGAGTTATCGCAAAAAAACCCAAGCTAAGTACCAAACTGAGTAATAAATTTTTCATATTAAATTCCATTTAAGCTTGATAGTACGATCAGTTAAAGTAGTTATTACAAATGAATCCAACTACTCAACCAACTCAAACTGCTGCTTAGCTATATCGTAGGCATAAGTCGTTTCCTGCTCAATTCCACCATCCGATGCGGCTGGATCTTTACTATCATCATATAGGCTACCAATGCGCCCCGACTTCTTGTCAATCATCATATTCAGCGGATAAAAACCACCTGTCATCGGCGCATTATAATCATGGCTCACATAGCCTGTGCCTTCGTGATATGTGCCAGCACTATAACTCTCAGAATGATAATCACTCTCTATTTCAGCCACTGGCTTTATCTTGCCATCTATCGAAGCGTACATCATCCATAGACAGCCACTTTGTCCGCCTTTGCCGCCACAGTGCTTACCTGTCCAAGCGTATTTGTCATTACCTACTTTGGACAGCTCAAACTTATAGAGCTGACTTCTCCCCGCACCGCCCGTATAGATAAAAGGATCGCTTGCGGATACTACCCAAGAGCTGCCCATTTTATACATCTCAAATAGACCGCCTATACCGGGGTAAGCGTTACCTGATTTTCCATCGTAGACGTAACCTGAAGTTAGCAGATACAGCCGAGTACCACCATTGACCTCTTCAACTTGGTACTTAATAGGCGCGATGCAGTAACTGTCCTCAAATACATAGTCACTGCTCTCGTTATCAAAGGTTTCTTTGCGATGATAAAGGGTGCAGCCACGCAGCTTGTCGTAGTCTGAGCCATAGTTGACCGCCATGACGCTGTTGATGGCTTGGCTAATATCCGCTGGAATCGGCTGTTGCGGCAAAGTTGGAATTTGCGCGGTGGCTAGTGTAGATAGTAATACTGCAGACATAGGCATGAGCAGTCGGCTTACCATGTGTGAAATATTGGATAGGTGTTTAATGGTCATAAGTATTGATCTTATTAGCTGTAAGGCGTTATAGCTTGTTCAAGTCGGTCTTCGGTGAATTTCAATGGAACGTCCTTTTTTTATTGTTTTCTATTATTTAGTTCAAAATTCACTATGCAAATCCAAGATCAAACCAATGCACAGCTAAGTTACTCATAATCTTTCTTTGTTGGATTGAATTTCACAATTTTACTGTAGTTCACAGGCTCAATACGCTGATAATCTTCCGTAGGCTTTTCACCTTTATACGTCAACATAATGGGATAATACATGGTGTTGGTGTTTTCAGACAGTACTTTGAAAGTTCCTTCATATGCGTAATATAGAGGTGAGTCTTCATCATAAACACCGTTTTCCACCCCAGCATCGCCTAGATCATACAAATTAATGAAATCGTTTTCAGGCAACTGCAAAACGTCCCACCACTGTACGAAGATACCATGATAAAAAGAGCCGTTTTTTAACACGCTACCTGTTATCTCTTTGCCTAAAGATTGCATCGTATTTTTAATACTTTTTTCATCAAGCATTATTCGACCACCCACACCAGTAGATTCTACCTTTTTTGGCGTCCGACTTACTAACTGGAATAAACCATTATTTAACTTTTTAAAACTGTAAATATCAGCTGTTGCTTTACATGCGTGGCAAGATACCAGTGACCCCGTATTACTATCGACCTGAACCTTCTCAATAATGACTAAGTAACGTGATTCTCCTACATTGTTTTTATAGTCAATGACAGGGTTCATTAAAGCGACGGTTCTTTCATCATCGCTATTCGCTTTACCTAGCCCAACGTGTTGCACCGCTTCAATATCTTCATCATCTATAAAAAAAGAAGTCATTTCACCACTATAGAACTCACGCATGACTTCTTTAAAGCTTAAGTCTTTGATTTTAACCTGAGCCATTTGACTGGCAGAGAAAGCAGGAGCGGCAGCCATTGCAGGAGTTACTGATAAAGCACCTAAACTAAGCGCCAAACTAAGTAAAAGCTTCTTCATTTTGAACTCCATTAATGGTTATTTTTTTGGGATAAACGTTTACTGTCAAAAGCTACAGGACTTCATCCACAAGTGCGGCAGCATCTGCAATACGAAGTTCACCTGACATGAGCTTAGGTAAAAGAGTGTCGCGGAGTTTGGCGAAGGTATAGCTTTGTTTAGTATTTTCTAAAATACTTTCTATAGCGCTCTGAAAATTTGAATCTAATGAGCTAAGAAGCTTCTCACTTGGACAAAGAATTAAAAAGGCTTCAAAATTTGATTTGTTAAGAATTGGCATTGTCTGTTTTATCTTTTTTGCTTACCGGTGTTTTAGCCATGTTTTTTTGTTCTCTATGTTCTGATGGTTAACCATGCAATGAATGCATGATTCGCCGTACAAGAAAGTGATTTGTTTTGTGGTAACAATTTTAGCCAGATTGTGCTTTTAAGCAAGCTTATCTATCAACTCATTTTTGGAAGGCACTGTTATCTCGTACTCAATATAGATCATAAATAATGGTTAATTTTTATTTTGCTGGACTCAGAGTTTATATAGACCTAGAAGAATTATTTTACGGACGATAACGGTGATATTCCTGTCGAATACTAAAAGGTATTTTTGATAAATAGAAGTTTATTAAATTGTTTTATAAGTAAACTAATGTTAGCATTAATTTCTAAATGTTACTACTATGTAAACCCACATAAGTATAGAAAATTGGCGAAAATTACGATTTGTAAGCATGGCAGCTAATAACCTTAGACAAGCGTTAGCCATCAGTATTGCTTCATCATATTTTAATATTGTTAGAAATTCAGGAGAGATTTTTTGAAAAAGCTTTTACCTTGGTTGGCAGGCTTGTTAGTTATGTTTGCGATTTACCTTTACGCTTCACCATATATAGCTTTGTATAACATTAAAAATGCTGCTGAACAGAAAGACGCAGATAAGCTATCAGGATATATTGATTTCCCTAGTGTTAAACAGAGTATAAAGGATCAAGTCAAAGCCGCTATGGCTGAAGAGCTTGCTGCAAGTGATGAGCAAGATGGCCTTGAGGCTTTAGGAACTATGTTAGCCGCTGCAATGATAGACCCAATAGTTGATGGTTTTGTCACACCTGATGGTGTTGCATTAATGCTTCAAGGGCAAAAATTGGATTTTGACTCAAGTAATGACAGCTCGGAAGATAAGGCTAAAATCAACAATGAAGATATTGATTATAAAGCTGGCTACCTGTCATTTAATCGATTCAAAGTTCAGATCATTGATGCTGATGATTCGGATGAGTCATTAGATGTGATCATGCATAGAGACGGTCTTAGCTGGAAAGTCACAAGGATTGCCTTTTCATTAGACCTGAAAGATACAGCATCTGAAAAAGTCACTGAAGAATCAGTGTTACCTGCCTTAGACCTGTCTAATATAGAAGATGAAGTAGCCATAGCTGAAGATAATATTGATGATGTATTTCATGGGTTAGTTGATGATAGCGACGAGAACTTCTACAGTGATGAAAACTACTATAATAATGGAACCGATGCTGACGCTGTAGAAACAGCCGAAACATTAACACCCACACAAGCAGCGCATATTGATTATCTCGTTGATAATGACATTGAAATCTCACAAGACATGATAGATCGATTAAATGATTTTACACTTGGTGGAGGTACAAACGCTGATTTACGTAAATTCGTGATCGAACGCTCAGGTTATGACGACGGATATAATCCGTTAACAGACTGTCGCAACCCAGATTTAACAGAAGCACAGCATATAAACAACTGTACTTAATAAATAGTAGATGAGTGATAGTTCTAGTAAAAAATAAGCCACCTTAGCATTTTGCAAGGTGGCTTTTTTATGGATAGAGGGTTGTGAGCAGTTATACAGAGCTGGAATAGTTTCTTCGTTAGGGGTCTGAGATCAACGAATTCTGCTAAACAATTCAGCTTCTTTTGCCCATACTTCGGTACGCCAATGCTCGTGCATCGGGTTTTTAGTAATGAAATTGGTATAAGCCCATGTCTGCTCTTGTCTCTCTGACAAGTCCTGCTTGTATCTTAGCAAGATAGTCTAAGGCTTTACGGCTGCCGTGCTCACTGGTGCAAACAGGTGTTTTTAGCTCATAGACGATGTGAGCGTGTCCGTTTGAAGGGTTTTGGCTTGTCCATCGTGGCGGTGGTAGATATTCTTCCGCCCAGCGCATCGCACCATGCTCATGATCAATATCTAAGCAAATAAAGTGGGTCATACAAGGGGGGGGGTATGCTGAATGTACCGCATTTTGACGGCTATTTGCTTTGAACAAATGGCAAGAATGCCCAAATCATCGGTGCAATAAGGCTTATGAGGGAGATTTTCGTATATTTCAGGTAGTATTAACATCACGCACACTTGTGTTGGTGCGTTTGCTGATAGAAAATGACCGTTCGAATATGGTGGGTTTTATATCTGCTGACACAGATTAAAATTCATTTAACCCCTAGTGACGCCAATCACTGGGGGTTAATCGTTTCTAGCACTTGAATTTACGCTCTCACTCTTGTTTCGTCAATTAGCAACTTCCTCGCCAAGCCACGCTATTTAAGACTCAACACTCTATAGTTGATTTAAGATTCGATAACCATCACAACCTGTTTGAAAACCGTTATCACAAGATTTACCAATCCATTCTTTTGCAATTGCATAATCCTGACGTACGCCCTCGCCTTTACCATACATAATTCCAAGAATATATTGAGCCTCATCAAAACCTAGGTTGGCAGCTTTTTCATACCACTCAGCTGCTTTACCGTAATTCTGTGTAACACCGTCACCATTAAAATATATGTAGCCAAGGACAAGCTGTGCATCAGCACTACCTTGATTAGCCGCTTTTTCATACCACTCAATCGCCTTAGCATCATTTTTTTGAACGCCAGCACCATAAGTATACATTGATCCAACTGCTAACTGAGCTTCTATGTCACCTTGGTTAGCCGCCTTTTGATACTCTTCAAATATTTTCTTATTATCCTGATGGGCACCAGTATCATTGGTAAGCATTGCCTCAAGATTATATTGAGCCTTAGTGTGTCCTTGATTAGCTGCCTTTTTAAACCACTCAGTAGCTTTGGAACGATCCTGTAGAACACCATCACCCTTGTAGTACATTACCCCTAGATTATATTGAGCATTAGCATCGCCTTGGTTAGCCTCTCGTTGAACTTGATTAAAATCAGCAGCCATCGCTGAAACAGAAAGCATCGCAGCGACTAAAAGAAGGATTACTTTGTTAATCAATGAGGT
>NZ_JBVFXW010000066.1:0-12848 GCF_055522395.1 Psychrobacter sp. TPE 89C | reverse complement strand
TTTAAAACTATTGCTTTGAGAATATCACTTTAAACATAGAATTAAAAAATCTTTAAACCATAAAGCTATTTAATACTTCAGCTAATAGAGCTGCAGCAATTATGATAAATATTACTCCGCAACCACGATTGAGCCAAGCTAGGCGATTGCCTACATCTAACCAACTTGCCAGTTTTTTACCACCTAAAGTATAAATAATCTGCCAAATCGTCTCACTTAAAAACAGCCCTAAGGTTAATAAAATATATTGCGGCCATAGTGGCGCACTAAAATTGATAAACTTCGGAAAAAAAGCCGCGAAGAACAGGATGGCTTTGGGATTAGATAGCGATACCCAGACACCCGTACGGAATAAGGTCGTATTACTTGGAGATACTTTGACTGCCGCGCTAGAGAGCGATCGTGGCTGCGGTGTATTAGCCGTGCTTTCACTTTCACTGTCACTGTCACTGTTACTTTCAGACGCAGGATATTCCGAAGCGACTTCTTCACTCATTTCGCGAGCGTCTTTCATTAAACTGCCATCACCCGCATCACGCCATGAGCTGATACCTAGATAGATTAAATACACCGCGCCAACTGCTTTGATGATCGTCAGTAGCCAAGGTGACTGGCGACTGATTACATCGAGTCCAAGTAGAGTCGAAAGTAGTAATATAAATAACCCAAGACTTAACCCTGCTAGCGTCCACAGCGTTCGTTTTACGCCATAGTTCATGCCATACTGGAACGCTAACAGCATGTTCGGACCAGGGGTCGCTGATATAAAAAACGTACTTGCAAAAAATACCGCAAACAGATGCCAAGACATCAACCGACCCCTACTTTATTGTTTATAAAAAATTTATTGCAGCAATACTAAACCGCTAAAAAGTGAACACCGCCATAAAGACGGTGTATTTTATGTCAACTTAGATAAAAATTTAGATAAAAAAACAATCACTTGCTTCTCAATCTACTAATTGACCGTACAACTATCTAGCAGTTTTTGCAAAAACTCATCACAGCGTACAATCTCGTTCAGCTCAACATACTCGTCTACCTTGTGCGCCTGTTCGATACTACCAGGGCCGCAGATAATCGTTGGAATGCCAGCATTGGTAAACTGCCCACCTTCCGTCGCGTAAGCTACTTTATGACGTTGCTCATCATTCGTCAGCGCAGCGATTAATGATTGCAGCTCAGCACTATCACTGTCAGTCATTGCTGGTACGCCTACTGCTTGTATTAGCTCAATACCAGTCTCTGGTGCTCGTGCCTGCATTTGAGCACTCAGCTCCGCGACCTTTGCCTGAATGGGTATCAGGATATCGTCCTGCGTCATGTGTGGCAGGTTGCGATAATCAAAAGTAAACTCACACAGATTAGGAACGATATTGGTCGCGGTACCACCTTGTATAGTACCTACAGACAGAGTTGAGTAAGGTACATCGAACATCGCGTCCCCATCGTCAAGAGTATCATCGCGATGACTTATCTCTTCCGCTAGCTCATCGACATAACCAATCAAACGACTGGCATAGCTAATGGCGTTGACGCCTTGCGCCGTCAATGACGAATGCGCAGACTTACCGTGCACGCGGCAGCGATAAATGGCAATACCTTTGTGCGCGACGACCATCGCCATATTGGTTGGCTCACCAACGATACAATAATCAGGAGTAATACCACGGGCTTTTATGTCTGCTAGTATGAGTGGTGCGCCCAAACAGCCGACCTCTTCATCGAATGACACAGCCAAATGCAAGGGACGACGTAGCTGACCTGCGTTAGACAGTTTTACCGCTTGTGGTAAGAGCGTCAACACACAGCCGATAAAGCCTTTCATATCACAAGCACCGCGTCCATAGAGCTTATCGCCACGTATCGTCGCAGTGAATGGGTCTGACGTCCACTCTTGACCATCGACTGGGACGACGTCCGTATGACCAGAGAGCACGAGACCATGGTTCACTTGGTCAGCGTTCTCTCCTGCCGGTACTGTCACGAACAGATTGGCTTTGTTTTTAGCATCATTAAAGGTCAGATCAACTGTCAAGCCCAACTGCTCACAATACGCTTGCACATCTTCAATGAGTGCTAAATTTGAGTGACGACTGACGGTATCAAAAGCAATCAGACGCGTTAGCCAATCGATGCTTTGTGTAGGATAAGCGTCATCAGAACTAGCTTGACTGTTGCTATCAGCACTATTATTTATCATCATAAAATATCCTTATTATGATACGCAATACTCGCCTTATGAAGGGTTGTTTTGATTCATAATATCAATAACTGGTGGCATCGGCTTTGGTAATTTACCTTCTGCTTGTAGCTCTTTTGTCGTCTTGGCATCGATAGCGAGTCCAGAAATCAAAGCGATGTCCTTGACTGGTTTACGCTTACGAGTAGCAAAACTGACTGGCACCATACGGGCAAACTCGTAAACATGTAGATAAGACTCTTCGCCACCTTCGAATATTTCGTCTTCCTCTAAACGAATACCGCCAATCTTCGCCAAATCCGATAGCATCTCATTTTCGTCAGCGCTAATACCGCAATCCGTGATACCGAAGCCTGTCATAAAGCCATTGGCCCACTGTTTCAACGCCATCACGCGCTCGTACAAGTCATGTTCATCATCTGGCACCAGCGGTGTATAAGAATACGCATCGTCCTTGTCTTTAAGCTGAAACACAGTGTCTTCGGCTTCTTCTGCCAACAAGGTCAAGGCTTCGTCAGGTAGCGATGAAAAGCTCAGCTCCTCAAAGACCTGAGCCCATACGGCTTCATCAGGTGCATCACAAGCAGTCATCAGTCCAGTCATCAGGCCATGTACTTCGCTGATAGATACGTCAGTCCAGTCATCAAAAGCGGTAAGCCAAGTGTTCCAGCCAGAGATATTGTCATTCATAATAGATGTCCTAGTGATTGATTATTACTTAAAATACAAAAACAGCCCCCGCGCAACGTCATTGATACGACGGTGGACCATAAAAAATAAAAAGACCAAGCTCAGGGTCTGTTGAACATTCAAATGTGGTGCTGGCAGTCACTATTTTTTAGACAATATGCAGTGAAATTTGTGATGCCTAGTCATTCTAGGTGAAACAATTTCGCCATATATTGGCAAAAAAGAGTACTGCCCTAAAAGGCTAATGCTAAAATCACCCCAAATGTTGTTGCAAGCCTAGCTAAGGTTTCGACATTATCGTCGACTTGCGCCTAATTTGGTGCAATTTTAGCGATTAGCAGCCCTAATATTTGAATGTTCAACAGACCCTAATACTTGTAATTACTTTGTTGATATAGATATTATGCGGTCACCTATGGCATTATTAAACGCAGAGAACAAAATTCATTTACGCTTACTTGTGAAGGATAAAAACTGACTATGTATGATCAACTTAGAATCTTAGAAAAAATGGTACTCGACATAAAAGAACAGTATCAGCTTGTCAGTGCTGAACTTAGCAGCCTTAAACAACATCCTGTTGCTGATCCACAAGAGCTTACGGTGCTGAGAACCAAGCTCAAGACTAGCTATACAGAACGTGACGGTACTAAAAAACAATTAGGCGATCTCGACAAACGCTACCAAAGCCTTGCAGAAGCGCATCATATGATTGGTGAAGAGCAAGACAAGCTGCAAAAACAGATCGACCAATTACAACAACAAAACAGCGAGCTACAACAGCATAATAATGAATTAAAGCAGCAGTATAGCGACATTAAACAACAAAATAGTGAACTACAGAAAAAGAATCAATTGGCAGCTGAGCGCACACAAGTAGTACTAAAACGCTTAACCCATATTGACCAAGTAGAAGGCTAATAACTAAGCGCAATTTTTTATAATAACGACTCATTGCTTCTTATGAATTAAGCCAAGCTCATAACGGTAATATCTGATATTACTCACCTTACTGACCAAATATTGTAGGATTTATCATGACCGATGACCACAAAAAACCGATAGAAAAACAGCTGCCAAATAACCAAACGCAAAATACTGCACAACAACCAAAGAACGTCGCTACAGCGGCTTCAATTATACCGAATACCTCTGCTCAGCCTAATGCGAAAGCACCTAAAGTCGCTGAACCACAAATCAAAAAGATCGATATTGCCATTGCTGGCGTCAACTACCCAATCTACTGCCCTGTACATGAGCAAGAGGAGCTACATTCAGCCGTCTCTTATATTAACAACTATGCGCTAGACCTCAAGAGAGACGCGCCGAGCCTCAGTCAAGAAAGCCTACTGGTACTGTGTTGCTTGAGCTTATACGAGAAAATTCATGCCAATCAGAGAACCAGTGAAGACCGCTTGCAACAAGACAAGCAATCTGAAGCTCTACTGAATAAGATCATGAAAGACGCACAGTCCATTCTGTAGTCAAGTTCATATAAATCCGCTACATTGTCATCCTTGCTAACCATACTAATGTATAGCTTGCACTCGGTTTCCTTGTATCGGAATTATTTGAATTCAACTACATAAGCGAATAGCAATTTATTAAAAAGATAAGCGCCTAGCCAACTCAAGCTAAGCGCTTTTTTATGCTTGAAACAAAACCTATCTACTTAGTCATCGGCACCATAAGTCTTGCCCGCGTGAAAATCTGCTTGATGCTCATAATTGCAAAAAAATAAGTCTTGATTGGTGTTTATAAAACTGTCGCTATTGTCAGCCAAACTCGGCGTAGTCTGAAGAGTCTCTAGTACACCGCGATATTCAGCCAATCTATTACCACAAAAGTTACACTGACGCGGTGTGGTGATATCACCTGCTTTTGGCATCATGCTTTTGGGCGCACGCGGGTACATGAACTTATAAAAAGCCCACATCGATGCCCAGATAATGAGGATAACAATAATAACGGCAAACACGGCAGTGCTCCTTCGAATATAGGTTAACGCGAGGAATAAAAACAGCTAATAAGCTAATGATTATTCAATACGTTTTAATAATATAAATTTTACCGTCAATAATAGCGATAACACAATGCCTTTGCAGTTTAATTACTGATTACTCTGAATTTCTAGATAAATCTACTGAATGACGGTCCTAAATAATGACACTGTCCTATAACAGAAAAACCTGGCCACGATAGGCCAGGTTTTTGCATCAAAATTAACAACTATGTGTCAGTAGAGCTAAAGCTGTAACTCGCTGATATCCGCTACGGTTAAGAATAACGCGCGAACTTGCTTGAGCAACGCTAAGCGATTGTTCTTCAGCGCAGCATCTTCACTATTGACCATCACATTATCAAAGAACTGTGTCAATGGCTCGTCTAGACTGGCAAGCGTTTGCAATACTTGCGTATAGTCAGCCTGCTCGAGTAATGGTTGCACCGCCGTTTGTGCTTGCTGCACACTCGCATATAGACTCTGCTCAGCAGGCTCAGACAATAACGCCTCATCAACATTATCAGCCACGCTCACTTCTGACTTGGCCAAAATGTTAGCAACGCGTTTGTTCGAATCGGCTAGCATTGACGCTTGTGACAACTCGCTAAATGCTTGCACTGCACGAATACGCTGATCAAAATCTAGCGGCATGTGCGGGTTAATCGCTTGTACGGCTTGGATGGTGTCAACGCTCACACCTTGCTCGGTATACATCGCACGATAGCGCGAATTCAAGAATGCCATAACTTGGGTAAAGGTATCGCCCATTTTGGCAATCTTGCTGCCTTCTTCCGTAGTGTAGTTCTTAATCGCCTGCTCAACGAGCGCTACCAAGTTAATCGGTAACTGTTTTTCGATGAGAATACGTAAAATACCAATGGCTGAGCGACGTAAGCTGAATGGGTCTTTTGAGCCAGTCGGTGCTTGGTCAATCGCAAAAATACCAACTAAGGTGTCCAGACGATCCGCCAATGCTAAGCAAATACCAATCGGCGTTTGTGGCAATACATCACCACTGAATTTAGGCAAATATTGCTCTTCTAAACTGGCTGCTACCGATTCAGGCTCATTGTTTAGGCGCGCATAGTAAGTACCAGCGATACCTTGTAACTCTGGATACTCACCTACCAGTGAGCTTGCCAAATCTGCTTTAGATAAAATGCCAGCACGTACCGTTTCATCGATACTAATCTGCTGACCTTGCTGTTGCATCAAGGCCGCGATAAATGCAGCAAGCTTGGCTATACGCTCAGACTTCTCCCAAATCGTACCCAATTTGTCTTGGAATACACGATTCTTAAGACTCTCAGTCAACGCAAATAACGGCTGCTTTTGGTCTTGTAAGAAGAAAAACTCTGCATCGGCCAAACGTGGACGTACAACCTTTTCATTACCTTCAATGATTTGGTTCGGGTCTTTTGACTCAATATTGGTAATAAAGATAAAGTAAGGCTGTAGCTTGCCCTCTTTATCTGTCAGGCAAAAATACTTTTGATCGGCTTGCATGGTAGAGATAAGTGCTTCTTGCGGCACTTGTAAGAAGCGCGCCTCAAAGCTTGCACGTAAGGCAATCGGGAAATCAACCAATGCGGTGACTTCATCTAACAATGCCTGCGGAACGATGGCATCTGAGTTGACTTCATCAGCCAATGCTTTGACTTGGTTTTTAATGAGCATTTGACGCTTATCAAAATCAGCAACTACTTTTAAACCACTTAGTAATTCTTCATAGTCATTGGCATGAGCAATATTATGGTAGTCAGGGCTGTGAAAGCGATGACCACGAGTTTGTGTACCCGTCTGATGACCTTGGATAGTGGCGTCGATGACAGCGCTGTCTTGCATCAATACGGCCCACTGTACCGGACGCACAAACTCATTACGGCTAGTGCCTGAGCGCATACGCTTGGCAATCGGCAACTTATCAAGCGCCGTTTGAAAAATAGCTGGCAGCAATTCAGTGGTCGCTTGACCCTGAATGGTTTGCTCATAACCGACATAATCACCTTTATCGGTGTTAATGGTTATCAGCTCACTGGCTTCAATCCCTAAGCCTTTAGCAAAGCCCATCGCCGCACGTGTTGGATTGCCATCAGCATCAAAGGCAGCTTTAATCGCTGGACCGCGTTTTTGCTCACTGCGATCCGGCTGCTTATCACCAATACCTTGAATTTGTAGCGCTAAACGGCGCGGTGCGGCAAAGGCTTTGATACTATCGAAGCTGATTTCTGCTTCGTTCAATTGCTCAACAACGCTTGCTTGCAGCGCGTCACGTAGTGGCTTTAGGCTTTTTGGAGGTAGTTCTTCACACCCGAGTTCAAATAAAATAGTGGTCATGATGTTCTCTGCTTTTATAAGAGGTTATAAATTTTATCAAATAAATAAATCCACATGGATTTGAATAGATCAAGAAAGTAGAAAAATTATATTCTCAATGCTCTATTACACTGAGATCAATTACCTAATTTAGGGAAGCACAAGTAGAGCTAATATCGGAAAAATCGTCACTATTTATATTTCTTGCATGGAAAGTTGCAACTTTTTTATTATGACTGAAAACATCAATTTTTTTAGCTGCCGATATACCATTAATAAACTTTCTCCAAGAATTTGAACCCTCTCTACTTTTACTTTCAGATGTAGGCATCGCCGAAACCTTATCATCAAACAGAAAACTTAGCTTATCATGTCTCCAGTCGTCCCAAGTGGATAAAATATCTGAATCACTTTCAACCATCTCTGCGTAAGCGACTTTATAAAATTCAACAGAATTATCACCAGTTAACTCATACTCTGTCGCACAATTAACTACTAATAAATTATTACTTTCATTTTGTAAGTGGTACTGCCCTGCGCCTAACATAACACTATGATATGACCAATATCCTGGCACTGCGTATGCATTAAAACTTAGTCCTAATAGTGGCAGAAGAGCTATTTTTCTAAATATATTTTTTAAGATCATATTTTTATCCCTATATAGCTGCTTTAATCATCTTCTTTTGGCAAGTACTTATCGAGCGCTGCCTGACGATGAGCTTCATCTGCCAATGGGAAACCAAGCTTGGCGCGTGCTTCAACATAACCAATGGCGACCTTACGAGCAAGCGTACGCACACGTAAGATAAAGCGCTGACGCTCAGTTACGGAAATCGCACCGCGAGCATCAAGTAAGTTAAAGGCATGCGAAGCTTTTAGCACCATCTCATAGGCTGGTAATGGCAAACCTTCAACGACCAACTTATCCGCTTGCTGCTCATAGAAATCAAACATCTGACCCATCATTGGCACATCAGCGTGCTCAAAGTTATAGGTAGATTGCTCCACTTCGTTTTGATGAAAGACATCGCCATAAGTCACACGGCCAAATTCACCATCTGCCCACACCAAATCATAAACGCTATCGACGCCTTGCACATACATCGCCAAGCGCTCAAGACCATAAGTAATTTCGCCAGTCACTGGGAAACACTCAATGCCGCCCACTTGTTGGAAGTAGGTAAACTGCGTCACTTCCATACCATTTAGCCAAATCTCCCAACCAAGTCCCCACGCACCTAGTGTTGGCGACTCCCAGTTGTCTTCGACGAAACGCACATCATGCACCAGCGGATCGATACCAATGGCTCTTAGCGAGTCTAAATATAGCTCTTGGATATTAGGTGGATTCGGCTTTAACACTACTTGAAATTGATAATAATGCTGCAAGCGGTTTGGGTTGTCACCATAACGCCCATCAGTCGGACGACGAGATGGCTGCACATAAGCAGCATTCCAGCGCTCAGGACCTAACGAACGCAAAAATGTTGCCGTATGGAAAGTACCTGCGCCAACTTCCATATCATAAGGCTGCAAGATAACGCAGCCTTTGTCGGCCCAATAGTTTTGTAAGGTTAAGATCAAATCTTGAAAAGTCATCGGTTGAGAGTTTTTCGCTTGGGATGTCATAATAAAATCACTATGGAATTAGTATTAATAAATAAAACGTTGATAGCACTCGTACAGCCTATTCGGCAACGACTCTATTTGTCTGCTCACCTTACTAAAAATTGACTATTTTATCCATATTTACCTTAACTAAATTTATATTTTAGCGATAAAAATCCTATTGTATGGCTCATTTACAATCAAACTGAAGCCATAAGCATCATCAAAGCAATAGATAAAAAAATACCCAGATGCGCGAGCATCTGGGCAGGAGGAAAAGTATGTCTTTGGTATCCTGATTGATCAGGCTTTTTATTTTTTAGTTAAACTTTGATTTTCAAAGTATAGCTTTAAATCTTCAAGATAATTTACTGATACGATTCACTTGTTGCCTTGGGCATGATTATCCATAAGATGATATATATTAAGATGCCTGGTACTGCTGCACTCAACGATGAGATAATCACGAACAGCACTCTCACCCAAGTTGGTGACCAACCGACATATTCTGCAACACCGCCCATCACTCCTGCTATCATACGGTTGTTCTGTGAGCGATGTAATTTTGCTAACTTAGCCAAATCATATACCTCTCTATTGTTTGTGTTCTTATATTTTTTATACTTATCTTCCATTATCCAATCAAAAAGCTATTTAGCCCTCTTGACTTACGAATAAGTATATCAACTATTAGAATCTTATCTGTTGAAGATGTAGCAGTACTTTGTGAGTTTATGCTACCTAAGCTTGCCCTAACCTGTCATAAAGGCACCTAAACCCCTGATTTTAAATAATTATTTCAAAATGTTTCAAAACTGGGTTTATTGCTAAAACCTTACGCTAATAATTCATACAATCATTGTTTTTTTAATACTATCAGATAGATAAGCAGTATTTATGTAGTAATAGAGCCAGTAAAATCCAGCTTAATTAGTAAAAACCACTCATCCATTATCTATTAGAAAGATAAATAATCTACATAAAATTCTGCATTAAACTTGTGTTTACAATAACCTACCTGCAAATCAACCAAAACCTTTATATAGTCAAACTTATATCGGTCGGTACAAGTCAGAAAAATAAAATAGATATAAAGCCAAGATGAGGCACAGATAAGGATAACTATGTACGATACGGGCTTAATGATTGGACATTTTGAACCTCTCCATTTGGGGCAGATGCGCAGTATCTTGTATGCGGCAGGACAGGCAAAGACGTTGCATATCGTCATTATGACGCATCCATCACCGCATCCAGACTTTACGATTACCTTACAGGACAAAGCGCGCTGGCTACAGATGGCATGTGCAAACCTGCCATTTATTCATATTCATACGACTCACGAGATTGAGCTACCGCTGCACGAGCACCTCTACAATGCTAATGAAGATGTCAGCGCCAGTGACGATGTCAGTATTGATATCGCTGCTAGTAACGCCAAATTGCAACGTTTAACGGATGCATTATCACTATCATCAGAGACTGTATTGTTCATTGCAGAGAACCATCCACTCACGCAAGGCGATGTACAAGACCAGCTGCTTTTGCGAGTGGTCACTACGCCACTACAGCCTGAATTTGACTCTTATGCGATTGCTCGTGATCCGGTAGCGCATTGGTCAGCCATTCATCCACAAGCTCGTGGCGACTATACTAAGACCGTTGCTATTGTCGGTGGTGAAAGCTCAGGCAAAACAACCTTGATACATAAGCTTGCTAATTATTATGGTGCAAGTTTTGCATTAGAAATGGGGCGGCTGTACGTCGGCACAGATTTGGGAGGTAGCGAGGTTGGATTGCAATATAAGGATTACGGGCCCATTGCCCTACACCATGCTCAAGCTATCCGAGAGGCGACAGCAAATGCCACCGCCCCTATCACCATCGTTGACACAGACTTTGTCACCACACAGGCGTTCTGTGAAGAATATGAAAATTGCACGCACCCGTTTGTGGCTGCTTGTATCGATGAATTCCGTTTAGACCATACAATTATGTTAGACAACAATACGCCATGGATTGACGACGGCATGCGCTCATTAGGCACGCCTGAAGCACGAGGGCGTTTTGAACAACGACTGATCGATATATTTGCGCGCCATCATATCGAGCCATATATGATTGATGAGCCAGACTACGATGCTCGCTATCAGCAAGCGGTGCTATTTATTGATCAATACATCTACGGTAAAAATCCGTAAAATAGAAAATAACAGCATCAATCACTATGCGGCGACCAACTCTCATTTTAGGAAAGAAGCCTTATGCGTATTCAACTACTAGACAACATCACCGGAAAATGGGCAATGCAATGGATTGTTACTTGGTTCATTTGCGGCGTGGTTGCCCTATCCACTGGCTTTTGGCTCACCACAGACCATACCTCTCTCGATATGTTTTATTTGGGCGTGTCTTTTGTTGGTTTGGTCTGTGTTGTCTCACTGTCATTCCGAAAAAACGTCATGGGTAATGGTCTAGGCATGACAGCGACTGCTGGCGAAGTGGTCGTACAAGCAACGTCTGGTGCAGTTGGTCTAATGCTTGCGCCACTCTTTAATTTTTTCACCCATGTCTACGGTATTTTTTATTGGTCAAAGCATACCGATCCTGATGGTGACATGATACCAAAGGCTGCTAACAAAGCCGTTTGGTTGATTACCGCTGCGTTCATTATCATTGGGCTTGCATTATTCCCCACAGTAAATGACTTATTAGCGAGCTATGGTTATGCAGTGGTAGAAGATGATAGCAGCCTGTTTCTAGGGTTTATTTCTTTCTTTTGGATTAATGTTATTGCCTTTGTACTTTCAATTACTGCACAAGCTGCGATGATTTTGAGGTATTCATTTAACTGGTGGCTATGGATTATCGTGAATTTCGTCTGGCTTATCGTCAACTTAATGTCTGGTAACTATATTTTTGCTATCCAAACTATGATCTATCAAATAAATGCCGTTATCGGTCTCTATGAATGGCATCGTAGCGAACAGGGTTAGTTTTTCATCTTGAATTAACAATGAGACATTCGAGATGAAAAGCATAAGCATATGGTCAGTTGTGTTGATCATAATGTTACTAGAGTCAGTTCAATATGATTTGGATACAAGGAAGCCGAGTGAAAGTGCTACAAGTAGTAGATTAAGGGAGCCTGACACCGTATCCAATTTATAGAGGATTTGACTATAGAATCATAATTTCTGACTGTGCCGTCTATTGGATAACATGGTAGATTGGCATAATTAATGCTAAAACTGATACTACGAATGTTATTGGCACCTGTACTGGTGGCCAGTATCAATTCATCCTATTAATTACTAACAAGGAGGTTAGTATGGCTCGTGTTAAGCAGCAGAGAATGTCGAAACGCACACTTGAGCAGTGGCTCAGTGAGTACTCTATTAGTCATCAAAACCTAGTCAACAAAAAAATCCATTGGTTGTGTGTCCCTACTATATTTGTCAGTCTGCTAGGTGTCGGAATGTCGGTATCTGTGTGGTTTACCTTGGTACTTAGTGCCTTGGTATTATTGTTCTACATACGTTTGTCCACGCCATTGTTTTTAGCAATGGGCATATTTATCTTAATTTGCTTATCTGTTATGGCGTTCTTACCGTGGGGGTTTAAAGTGTGGGCGGGTATCTTCATCGTCGCTTGGATTGGACAGTTTATCGGTCATAAAATCGAAGGAGAGAAGCCTTCATTCTTTAAAGACTTACAGTTTTTATTAATTGGGCCCGCGTGGGTCGCCAATAGTTTGATGCAACGTAAGAATAGCTAGATCTATAACATCTAGAGCTATAAAAAAGCGCCGCCCAACTGATTGTTGAGTGGCGCTTTCTATTTTAGTTTTAGGGTTCAATGAATGCCAGAAATGAAATACCTTCATTTAGAAAAAGATTGTATTCAATATTAGCTCACCTAATCCAAACGACGACTAATAGTCAGCCCTGTAAAGCCAAAGAGCAGCGTTAATAGCAACGATAAATAACAGAAAAACGCATAAGGCAGATAATCCAATACCGGTAC
>NZ_JBVFXW010000065.1:0-12927 GCF_055522395.1 Psychrobacter sp. TPE 89C | reverse complement strand
TAATATTAAGTAAAAACCAAAAAAAACGCTATTTATATAAAAATAAATAGCGCTAATAAAACATTGATAGTCTCAATTTTAATACATATGGCAGTCACAAACCAGCAAGATAGTATAATATACTATCCTACTCATTTGTTTAATTCTGCCTAAAAGATGATGCCTAAGCTATCATTTTAAGCATTTTTCTTTAGATCAAGACGTGCCTGGTGCAGCAATGGTTCAGTGTAACCACTAGGTTGCTCACGACCTTTAAACACTAAATCACAAGCTGCCTTGAACGCATAAGAGTTTTCGAAATCACTGGCCATTGGCTGATAATCACTGTCACCAGCATTTTGCTCATCAACGACTTTTGCCATACGCTTCATCGTCTCAAACACTTGCTCCTCAGTGATCACATTATGATGCAGCCAGTTAGCAATATGTTGACTGGAAATACGTAGCGTTGCACGATCTTCCATAAGACCAACATCATCGATATCAGGTACTTTAGAGCAACCAACGCCTTGGTTTACCCAACGTACGACATAACCTAAGATACCCTGCGCATTGTTCTCTAATTCTTGTTGCTTTTCTTCTTTAGACCAGTTGGTGTCTTTCGCTAATGGAATGGTTAAGATATCGTCCAAGCTAGCACGCTCACGTGATTTTAGGCTGTCTTGTACTTCTGTCACATTTACTTGATGATAGTGCATGCTGTGCAAGGTTGCTCCTGTTGGTGACGGTACCCATGCCGTACTGGCACCAGACTTAGGATGCGCGGCCTTGGTGTCCATCATCTCTTTCATTTCATCAGGCTTCGCCCACATGCCTTTACCAATCTGAGCAACACCCTGTAGACCTGTCTCAAGCCCAACATCTACGTTCCACTGCTCATAGGCTGGCTGCCACGCTTGTGACTTCATCTCACCTTTTGGTACAAATGGGCCTGCATTCATACTGGTATGCATCTCATCACCTGTACGGTCGAGGAAACCAGTATTGATAAAAATCACACGCTCTTTGGCTTGGCGAATGGCTTCTTTTAAGTTGACCGTCATGCGACGCTCTTCATCCATAATGCCGATTTTAAGGCTATTGCGCTCAAGCCCTAATAAGTCTTCTGAGGCATTAAACAAGTCATTGGCCATTTTGACTTCTTCAGGGCCATGCATTTTTGGCTTAACGATATACATTGAGCCTTTGCGTGAATTCGATAGTGGGTTTTTACCTTTTAAATCATTTAAAGACAATAATGGTGTGATTAAGCCATCCATCAATCCTTCAAAGATTTGTTCTTGACCATTACCCAAATCTACTAAGATTGCTGGGTTTTGCATCAAATGACCGACGTTACGAATGAGTAGTAACGAACGACCCGGTAGGATAAGCTTGCCGCCATCTGGCGTGGTGTATTCGCGGTCTGGGTTTTGTTTACGAGTACGCGTCTTGCCACCTTTTTCGAAGGTTTCTTGCAAGTCCGCATTCATCAAACCAAGCCAGTTACGATAGACTTCAACTTTTTCTTCAGCGTCAACCGCAGCGACTGAATCTTCACAATCTTGAATGGCTGTAATCGCTGACTCAAGTAAGACGTCTTTGATATTTGCAGGATCATCTTTACCGACTGGATGGTTGGTATCGATTTGGATTTCGGCATGCAGATTGTTGTTCTTTAATAAAATACCTGTTGGTGCTGCGGCATCACCCACAAAACCGACAAATTTTTCAGTGTCTTTTAGCGAAGTGCTGCTATCACCTTGGATAACTTCAAGTGCGCCATCAACCACTGCAAAGCCTGTCGCATCATTGTATGAACCTGATGCTAGCGCAAAGTTTTCATCTAAGAATGCTTTTGCATAAGCAACGACGGCTGCACCGCGAGTTGGGTTGTAACCGCCTGTTGCTTCTTGACCATTATCATCACTGATGACATCAGTACCATATAAGGCATCATACAAACTACCCCAACGTGCATTGGTTGCGTTCAGTGCGTAACGAGCATTGCGCACGGGTACGACTAGCTGTGGCCCTGCGATATGAGCAATCTCATCATCAACGTTTTGTGTGCTAACTTTAAAGTCATCGCCTTCTGGTAATAGATACCCAATCTCTTGTAAAAATGTCTTATACGTAGGGTAATCGATTTCGCCGTCTTTGGCAGGGTTGTCTAGATGCCACTGATCAATCTGTGCTTGAATTTTGTCACGAGTCTCAAGCAGTGCCTTGTTGCGCGGGGTAAACTCTTTAATGACTTTTTCGAAACCTGACCAATAACTGTCTGAGTCAACACCGACTTTCGGTAGCACTTCGTTTTCAATAAAGTCATACAATTGCTGGTCGATGGCAAGGATGCCTTTTTGAATACGATTGGCGTTAGAAGACTGGCTCATGTTGTTATCCTTATCTGTTCGTGAGAGTGTAAATACGAAGTTGCTACCGCAATGATTAAACATTGTCGGTCTTAGACATCTATTCCAAGTTTAGATGCAATACGAATCAAACCTGTTGTTCTATCATATAAGTTTGTCATGAATAGCGCTTTAAACATTTGTGCTATGCTACTAGCATACATTTTTTGCTGCATTGAAGCACGCTTGCTAATAACATTATAGAAAACGATACAGATCATAAATATAGCTATTTATTTCAAACGGCCTATACCTGTGTATCAATAGCTTTATGTCATATTGGCATGAGTTATAATGCTCACTATCCATCACTAAGCGATGACTGATATATCAATAGTAAGAAAGATTCTGCTTTAGCAAAATCTTATCCTACTATCAAATAAAGAAATAAACAAGAAAACACCATTCACTAAGTAAATGTTGGGGTTGTATAATTATGATGACCTATAAGCTGTCGAGCCTAAAGTCTATTCTCAGTGATTTTATATGCACAGACAATTAGACCCAGATAAACAGTAAGTAATCATTACTGTATCGACTTATAGTTATTAGTTATCTATCTCATTTTTATGTTTAGCCAATACCTATCAAATACTTAACCTTGACAGAGAGTATGAACGAAGAAAATATGAAACCTATTAACAGCAGTGATAACGCCTTAAACGATGAACTTATGAACGACAACGAGATGGTAAAAGACAGCGTAGAAAAAGACAGTGTTGATATCACTCAGCTACGTACGCCCATCAAAGTAGACCTATCTCCTATTTATAATTTCTTGGGTGCTCGAACCACACAGGCTTGGGTAGATGCTGCGATTAATAACTTGCCATTAATTATTCAGGATCATGCCAATTGCGAAAAAAAAGCAGCAGGCACTGCCATGAATCTCATATTCCGCTATGAGTTTTCCTATGATTTGCAGTGTAAGCTGGCGCAGTTGATACGTGAGGAGATGCTACATTACGAGCAGGTATTGGGCATCATGAATGACCGTGGTCTGGAGTGGAAATACCTCAGTGCGGGACGCTATGCTAAAGGCATGTTAAAACACAAGCGCACTTACGAGCCGGCAGCGATGGTCGATGTGCTAATCATTGGAGCATTCATTGAAGCACGCTCTTGCGAACGATTCGCGTCGCTAGCTGAGGTTATCAATGATGAGCGCTTGGCAAAGTACTATCGTTACTTACTTAAGTCAGAAAGTCGTCATTTTGAGGATTACTTGGCCTTGGCTCAATCACTATCTGAAGACAATATCGATGAAAGAGTGGCCTTCTTTAAAGAAGTGGAATCAGAGTTGATATCCAGTCCAGATACCGAATTGCGCTTTCATAGCGGTACACCTGCTTAGATATTGTTGATAGTTGTTTAGATACTGGTAATCGTTTAGACAAATAAAAAAAAGTTATACTAGGGTTCAAGATATTTATCTTGAACCCTAGTATAACCTTTTCTGATTCTGATTAGATCTGTCTATTGACGTTTTTGCTTATGACATTTTTGTTAAATCCAGAACCGTCACAATAAATCACTATTTGTCGTCTTTCATTAATGGACTGTCATACTGTTTATGGTTTTTGGCAATATTATGTGGGTCGTGATCGTCCGTGGCTCTTTCTGCAGCAGCAGGATTAGCTTTCTGTAAGGCATCATCAGCGACAATGCCATTGTTATCATCTGCATCTTTTAATTTATGACTCTCATTCACTGCCTTATCATCTGGCATGCTCATAATGACACCTCACTCTCGTCGCTATTATTGTTGTTTTATCTACATATAAATTACTGAGTAAATACTATCTGTCTTTTTCATCAGGGTTCAACACACGTGATTGCGCATTATCAGCGTTTGCATAACGGTTTAGATTATTGATACCTTCACTTTTAGAAGGCTCGCTGCCAACTGTATGCTCATTAATACCGTCATCAAAAGCATTGCCTTCTTGGTCACGGCGATCAGGCTGACGGGCAGGATTATCATTGTCATTTACGTGTTCTGAACGAACAACCCCTTCTTCAAACGTGTCCGTTCCTTTGTTCTCAGTGATATTCTCTTCTATCTGGTCATCTGATAATGCTGATTTTTTGTTTTCCATGGTCATATCCTTATTATTTTTATTCGTCTCTTTTTAACGACTATGTCAATTATCGTTAAAAGTTATTTATCATTAAAAGCTGTTTATCAAATTCATCCGACATCAGCCAATCTTTACTCGTTACCTTTTTGGCTCAAGTCGTGGACATTTAAGTCCGCAACATTTTTGCCACCCGCTGGTAAGTCTTCTTCTTTGCGTGGATCAACGTAGATTTCATCTGTTTCTTGTGAGTCTTGCTGTGGACCATCAATGTCCGGCTCATGTTTACGGCCTTCGTAACTGTCCTGCGCATTATTTGGATGTGATGCTGCCAAATCATTGACTACTACTTTTTCTTCATTGTTTGACTGACTATCAATTGTCATAGCATGTCCCTCTCGTTGATATGTTAAAAATTAAATCAAAGCATTTCTTACCGTGACTATTTGTCAGTGCGTAGTTCATCTTCAATGAAAGGGGTTTTCTCTTCTTCACTCAACGATTCAGGCGCATCTACTTTTTTATCACTCTTGAGATTTTGTGCAATTTGTTTGCTGTCAGCATTTTCTGCTGCTTGTTTGATATCTGAGCTGTCGTTGTTTGTCGTACTCATAATGATTTCCCTATTTTTATAATTCATTGGTTTTACTTGTTTTTTATATAGCTGCCTATCTAGCAGGACTGATATTGATTATAAGTAGAACGTTGCGTACCTCACCAGTGTACTGCCGTATCAATATGTGAATAAATGTGAGGTTACAAGACAGTTTGTAACTTATACAAATCATTTGCCCAAATAAAAACCAAGCGCCAGTACTTACCAGCGCTTGGTTTTGTTACTTCATTTGCAACTTCTAATGCCATCAAAGATATTATTTACAGAGTGAACTAGACTGAATCTCCCACCCCATTGATAACCTTTAATAGGTGTTCTTGGGCGATATACGGTGTTTCACCCGCTACTGGTTGCAGATGTGTCCACACACCATTGCCATCCAGCGTCCAAGCTTGAGTATTGTCTTTTAGATAACTGAGTAATCCATCTTGATAGACTTGCTTAAACAGTTTTTTGTCTTCAATAGGAAATGCCACTTCTACGCGATGAAATAGATTGCGATCCATCCAGTCAGCACTGCCGCAATATAGACGCTCATCACCATTGTTATAAAAATAATAAATACGCGTATGCTCTAAAAACCGGCCAATCACAGAGCGCACGGTAATATTTTCAGACAGGCCTTTTACTTGTGGACGTAGACAACACATAGAACGCAAAATCAGCTCGATTTTGACCCCTACTTGCGAGGCGTCATATAACTTAGCAATCAGTCGACGCTCAGTCAGGGCATTGACTTTCACAATAATATGAGCACGTTTGCCTGCTTTTGCATGTGCAATTTCATCATCGATAAAGCGTATCAATTTATCATGTAACGTAAATGGGGCATGCAGTAGCTTTTTAAGATTGGCAGGTTTGCCCATCCCTGTCAGCTCTTGGAATATTTTATGGACGTCTTCTGAGATGTCAGGATCTGCGCTAAACAAACCATAGTCGGTATAGACTTTTGCGTTGGCTGCATGATAGTTACCCGTACCCAAATGCACGTAACGGCGGATACGGTCATCCTCACGGCGAACGATGAGCATGAGCTTGGCATGGGTCTTATAACCGACGATACCATAGACCACAACCGCGCCCGCTTCTTGCAAATAGTTGGCAACAGCAATATTAGAGGCTTCATCGAAACGCGCACGCAGCTCGATAACGGCGGTCACTTCTTTACCATTACGAGCAGCAGCGGCAAGTGCTTTGACGATTTCTGAATTGGTGCCTGAACGATATAGCGTTTGCTTAATTGCTAGCACTTTTGGATCACTGGCGGCTTGCCATAATAGATTGATAATTGGCGAAAATGCATGAAAAGGGTGATGTACGAGCACATCCTTTTTGCGCATAGCGGCAAACATACTGGTCGCTTTGTCCAGTTTGTCCATCTCACGGCGGAACTCTTTCGGTATCACATGGGTGAACGGCTCATAGCGCAGCGCTGGAATATTAAAATCAAACAGCAACCGTGTTAAGTTGACCGGACCATTGACGCGGTATAGCTGATTGTCATGTAGCTCAAACTCATTGAGTAGATAATCACTAATATGCGTCGGACAGTCCATGGTGACTTCTAGACGAACCTTGTCACCAAAGCGTCGATTCTCTAGCTCACCCTCTAGCGCTTTGGCAATATCTTCGACATCATCAGCCAGATCTAAATCGGCATTACGGGTCAGCCGGAATTGATGGCACCCCGTCACATTCATACCAGGGAATAGCTCGCCGATATGCTCATGAATGATGGCAGATAGCATGACGTGATGCTCTTTGCCGCCTGTCAATTCATCAGGTAGACGAATCACACGTGGCAGACTGCGCGGCGCTGGCACAATCGCAAGATTGATATCACGACCAAACGCATCTTTGCCTTCTAAGGTAGCGATGAAGTTTAAGCTTTTATTAACCAAACGCGGGAACGGATGCGCAGGATCAATACTAATCGGCGTCAACACTGGCGATACTTGCTCAGTGAAATAGCGCTTCATCCAAGCCGACTGCTTGGCATTCAGCTCATCGCGTTTTAGATAACGGATGTCTTCCTTAGCAAGCGCGGGCAAGACATCTTCGTTAAGAATACGATACTGCTCATCGATAGCATCATGCATGACCGTGGATATCTCATTCAACACTTCACTAGGGCGCATACCGTGGACACTGGTCGAGACATCACCGATATTAAGCTTTTGCATCAGGCCTGCGACCCGAATCTCAAAAAACTCATCGATGTTTGATGAGAAAATAATCAAGAAAAACAGGCGCTCAAGTAGCGGATGGCGAGGACTGGCCGCCTGAGCTAGCACACGTAAATGAAACTGCAATAAAGACAGGTCACGGTTGATATAGCTGCTCGGTGAATAGCTGCCGTCTTCTGAGCGCTGCCATGCCACTGTGGTCAAATTCTCATGGTTGCCCTCTTTATGAGCTTTATGGTCAACAGCCACAACGTCATTCACATTGCTATCACTACTTTGCTCTTTATTCACATCTAACACGTCATTAGTCCTTTTACTGTATCGATACGCCATCATCTGTTATAGGGTCATTAAACTAGGGTGACTATGGCAACACTGCGTTTTTCATACGCTTCTTAACGATGCTCTGTTTGTTACGTAATCGTCTATCGCCCTGATTGTCTTCGTAATATTTTGGATTGGTCAACATAGAAATAAGCAAAGCTGACTCATCACGGTTGAGGTTGGCAGCCGACTTATCAAAATAATGATGCGCTGCTGCATCGATACCATAAATACCATTGCCAAACTCTGCTACGTTGAGATAAGCAGCCAAGATACGCTGCTTGTCCCATAGCGTCTCAATCATCACGGTAATTATGGCTTCTTCGCCTTTACGCGCGTACGAGCGATGCGAGGTCAAAAATAAGTTTTTTGCGAGCTGCTGAGTAATCGTTGAGCCGCCAGCAGACGCCTTACCTGTCTCTTCGTTTTTCTTACGTGCGGCTTTAATACCTTTGAAATCAAAACCACTATGTTGGCTAAACGTCGAATCCTCACTCACTATCGCCGCTTGTTTGGCAGACTTTGCAATGGCATCATAATCGGCCCACGTCTGCGTGACCGTGCCACCCGTTAGGCGATGCGACAACATAAACATGCTGTTATTGATCGGCTGCGTTTTCCAAATTAACAGCAGTCCAGCGACTAGCACGTGAAATGCCACGACTAACAGTATCAATACCAATAATAGTCGTTTGAGAAATTTGCCAAAACTTGCCATGCGCGATATCCAAATGTTAAAAAAGGTAATAAGATGAAGTAATAAGTCAGTAATGAAAAGCAGCAGGTCATCTTACCTAATCTCACAATCGCTGTCATTATTTACCCTACTTCTTTATCATGTCATAACGGTGAAATAGGGTGTTAATTTTTTATTAAAATTCTAGGGCGTGTCCTCAATTCAATCGATAGTCATCTAAATGGGTTAAAAATGGCTAAATCTTGCCAAACGGCGTCAAATAGCTGACTAATATCTTGATATTATCTGCGCTATTTTCCTTGTTTGACTGCAATTTATCTCATTTCTAAAATGAGGACACGCCCTAAGACAGCCCTTTTGTGACAAGCATTAAAACAAGAGAACAACTATGTACGATGATAATAATATAAAAGAGCTACGAGCACGGATCATTGAAAAAACCCCTAGACTCAATGCTGATCAGGATAAATGGTGGTTGCTAGGCACGTCTGGCTGTCATCTATGTGATATCGCCGCGCAACTGCTGACACAGTTTCAAGCAGTACAGCCCGTTACCTATCACGATGTCGATATCGCTAATTTTGATGAATCTCTGATGATGCAATTTGCCACCACGATTCCCGTTATCTTGACACCATCAAAGCGATTAAATTATCCGTTTTCGGTACTGGACTTACAGCAACTGCTCAGTCAATAATATTAAAACAGTCATAAAAACCAGATAGTGGGAACGCCATGAAAGACTTAACGCCTATTTTAAAAAAGATTACTGAAATCGAAGACTTGCGCCGAATCGCCGAACGCAAAGTACCGCGTATGTTTTATGATTATGTCGATTCAGGCTCATGGACCGAAACCACTTATCGTAGTAATGAAACTGACTTTGACCGTATCAAGTTGCGTCAACGGGTCTTGGTCGATATGGACAACCGCAGCCTGGCGACACAGATGATTGGCGAGTCAGTCAAGATGCCAGTTGCGATTGCCCCGACAGGGTTTACCGGCATGATGTGGGCGGATGGCGAAATTAAAGCTGCTCAGGCGGCTGAAAAATTCGGTGTGCCCTTTTCACTCTCGACCATGAGCATCTGCTCTATCGAGGATGTCGCTGAAAACACCAGTGCGCCATTTTGGTTTCAGCTGTATGTCATGCGTGATCAGGATTTTATGGCCAATCTGATTCAACGGGCAAAAGACGCTAATTGCTCGGCACTGATACTAACGGCCGACTTGCAAGTCATGGGGCAACGCCATAAAGACATCAAAAATGGTTTGTCCGCACCGCCGAAACCCACGCTCTCCAATATCATTAACCTAATGACCAAGCCGCAATGGTGCATGAACATGTTAGGCACCAAACGCCACAATTTTGGTAATATCGTTGGTCATGCAAAAGGCGTTGAGGATTTGTCCTCATTAAGCTCATGGACCGCAGAGCAGTTCGACCCGCGGCTGAGCTGGGACGATGTCGCCCGTATCAAAGATGCATGGGGTGGCAAGCTGATTATAAAAGGCATTATGGAACCTGAAGATGCCATCATGGCTGCTCGTAGTGGCGCTGATGCACTGGTCGTCTCCAATCACGGAGGTCGTCAATTGGATGGCGCGCTGTCTTCCATTTCTGCGCTTTCTGACATCGTGCAAGCGGTCCATGCCGAAAATAGCGATATAGAGGTCTGGTTAGACAGTGGCATTCGCTCTGGTCAAGACGTATTAAAGGCTATATCGCTTGGTGCAAAAGGCACGATGATTGGCCGAGCGTTTTTGTATGGTCTTGGCGCTTATGGTGAAGATGGCGTACGCCGCGCACTTGAGCTCATCTATAATGAATGTGATATTAGCATGGCGTTCTGTGGTCATACCGATATCAATAACGTCACAGATGATATCTTGGTAAAAGGCACTTATGAAAATCTCAAAATTCCTAATTATTAGAAACACCATCTTTATTACTAAAACTGTCAGTCATTCACTTGCCAAGCTTTAAAACGCGCTGGCAGGTTGAGGCATAACATTATCTGACCATACCCTTTATACTCTACTCATAACCTTTCATTAATAGTTAGCTTTTATGACCATTCAACAATTATTCAAAACAGCGCCCGTCACTACTCTGCTATTGGTCAGCTTTATTGGCCTATTCATTATGCAGGTGCTGACAGGCGTCGATGCCAATAATCCATCGACAGAGGCCTTGCTAAAATGGGGCGCGAATGCGTTGCCTTACACCATGCAGGAACAACCATGGCGGCTGGTGAGCAGTGCATTTTTGCATATTGGCTTGATGCATTTGTTGTTTAATGGCTTTGCCATGTATTTCTTTGGGCAAGTTGCCGAGCCGATGTTTGGTTCAGCCAAGTTTTTGGCATTGTTTTTATTGTCCGCAATCGGTGGCAATTTACTCAATAGTTATGTGACTTGGCAGAGTCTTTTGGATGGTACGGGACAGCCTGGACTGTCGGCTGGTGCCTCTGGTGGTATTATGGGTATTGGCGCGGCATTATTAATCGCTGCCCTGTTTAAAATATCAGTGAATGGTATGGTGCTTAATCTCAAAAGCTTGATATTTATCATGGGTATTAACTTGGTTTATGGTTTTGCCGTACCGGGTATAGATAATGCGGGTCATATCGGTGGTGCTATTACCGGACTAATCATCGCACTGGCTTTCGCGATTGCTTACCGTCAGCGTTTGGCTGTTACTCTACAAAATGCAGCCATCTATCAAAACCAAAATCTACACAGCTATCAAACGACCTATATCAATCAACCGCCTAGCATTGATAGTTACTCAACTCGTCAGGCTACTGATTTAGACACGACCGATTCACATAGCGATGATACTTATGCTCAAAGTAGCACTGGAACGGATGCAGGGTCAGATATCAACACTGCTCATGCCAACAGCATCACACCAAAAACACCTATCAAACCCTCGTTTATCTGGCAGTTATTGCCATGGCTAGCGATGTTATTGATCAGTATTGGCTTTGTCTGGTGGTGGCAAGATATTCATTATCAGATACTACAAATATTAAAAGCTATTGAGTAAACGCCCATACTTATCTATCATGGCTCAACGGCTTCTTAGTTTGGCTTTCCCTACTCGCTTATTGCTACCTAATTGTTTTATCTTATGACGACCACTCCTTTACGAGATTCTCTTATGTTTACACTTGCAGCGCTACCTCATATCTCTACGCGTACTATGTTCAATGCGTTAACCGCTACTGCGTTACTCAGTGTGGCTAGCCTGTCTAACGCTGCGATTTTTAATGATAACTTACCGACTGACAAAGATGCTGTATTAAGCGTCGGCGTCAACGTCATGGCGGTTAAATCAGCTTATGATTTAGAAGACGATACCGAGGTCAATGTGTTACCCGGTGCATTTTATGACAATAACAGATTTTATGTGCGCGGCGCGCAAGCGGGTGTCTACGCGATCAATGATGGTGTCAATCAGTTGTCTGCCTATGCCAAACTCGCTGGTTCTGAATTTGATCCTGATGATGCCAACGGTGCTCTTCAAGGTCTTGACGAACGCAAATCATCAGCAGAAGCGGGTCTGAGCTATCAGCGTCGTACATCTGTTGGTGGTATCCGTGCTCAGATAGGGACTGATGTATTAGATCGTAGTGGCGGCAACACGGCTCGCCTTACGTATCTGGCTAGAATCATTAAAGGCAATCTAACGGTCTATCCAAGCATTGGCTTTGAATATCATGATGCTGACTACAACGAATACTATTATGGCGTCAGTGAAAAAGAGTTAGCGGAAACAGGCGTTGCCGCTTATAAATCGAATTCGAGTGTCAATCCTTATGTGAACATCAGTGCCAATTACGATTTCAATGATCGCTGGGCAGGGTTTGCCAATCAAAGCGTGAGCTATGTACCGAATGAGCAGTATGATAGCCCAATGGTCGACTCACGTACTGAAGCAGCGACCACGCTTGGTTTGCTTTATAAGTTCTAATTAGGCCTAGATTGTTATAAAAAAAGACCTTGTCACGTAATGTGGTGAGGTTTTTTTTATTGAATAATTTTAATTTTAGGGTGCGCCTAGCGCATCGCTAAAATGAGTAATACTCAATAGACTCGGTATCAGTTACAGAAACAAAGTTACTAGTCTCAACTAAAAAGCACCTTTTAAGCAACTCGTTAAACTAACACATCAATAAGCCATCGTAATTACTAGCAATTATTAATTACTTGAAATATAGTGTTAGTATAGATAAGCTTTTCGAAGCTCAAAACCAAATACACACCTCAATCTATTTAATAACCTTTTAAATATATATAAGAAAAAATATGAAATCACAATTTCCAGGATATTTTAAACCAACAGCAAAAGAAACAACTGATTTGTGGGAAAATGCATTATTTGTATTTGATGCAAATATTTTATTAAACCTCTATCGTTATTCAGATGAAACTAGAGATGATTTTTTTAAAATTTTAGAGAAGGTAAAACACAGGATTTGGCTACCCAATCAGTCAGCAAGTGAATTTTTTGAAAATAGACTTAATGTAATTTATCAGCAAGAAAAGTCATACGAAGAAGCAGAAAAGTCTTTAAAAACACTTGAGACAGAATTTAAAAACTCTCGTCAGCATCCTTTTATAACTA
>NZ_JBVFXW010000064.1:0-13036 GCF_055522395.1 Psychrobacter sp. TPE 89C | reverse complement strand
ACCAATTCAAAAGTTTCTAGTGTTAAGTAAGAATATTCTAGTTATCCATAATCATGCTAGAAGGGCTTTTAATATTTGGCATCAATTTAGATCGAAAATGTCGGATATTAATATGCATGCTTTGGATAATTATTATCGTCAGATTACGTAACTAAAATCCCCCAAGTTTAATTGTACGGATTTGACGGCAGGGATCAAGGCGAATACCGTTATTTAACGGATAGATAAAGACAACTATAATAATCTAAACAATAAAAAACCCTTGTAGCACAAGGCTTACAAGGGCTTAATCATTACTAATAATATCTTAACTGGTGCGCCCACCAAGACTCGAACTCGGATCGATCGCTTAGGAGGCAACTGCTCTATCCTGTTGAGCTATAGGCGCATTATGGAGTGACATTGTAGGAAAAAGCAGTCATAAAAGCAATCAACAAAATATAAAAAAAGACAATTTATGCTCATTCACCATTGCTAAGGGCATCAGCGACATTGGTTGATCCAGTTTCCGATACTTGTTGTGTACGTGATGTTGGATTAAATAGATCATTGACGCTGTTTTTATAGCCTTCAATATTATAATAATCGTATTCTTTTAAGATATCTTGTCCTGTGCTTGAGAGTAAAAAGTTGCGGAAAGTAATAGCAGCCGTGTTATCTGTCAAAATAACCCCTTCAAGCGTTTGTTCATCTTTTAACGCATAGCTAAAAGAATTCAGAGTACGTGCTTCTATATTGATATTACCATCAGTATCTTCCTCATCTTCATGACTAAATAGATTTTCTTTACTGGGCTCATCTGCACTGTCGGTAAGGGTATTACTTTGCTTGATTTTATCTTGAGCAGCTTTAAGCTCTGCTTGTAACGGTGCGAGTCTTTCTGTCGATAACCTATCATTAGCGATAATCATATCGACATCAAATACAAATTTTGACGGCTTGCTAGTGTCGTTATCTACTAAAGTTAGGATGTCGCTTGCAGGGACGTAGTTTGCCACTACCTGTATGTGGGGATATCGAGACTCGAATCTAGCAATGATATCGTCTAAAGGTATCTGTAGACTTTTTTCCGCTTGCAAGTATACAGCACTATCATTCAGTGAATTTGCATCATCTTGAGTAGTGGTAGCTGTCGATTCATTTTTGTTTGCCATGATTGGCAAAGGATCTGTATTTTTACGGTTACTGGTATACAACCAAGCAAATATTGCAATGAAGATGACGAGTAGTAGTAAAATCAGCCCAGCTAGCAGCAGTTTGTAGTCTTTCATGTATGACTGCTCTTTTTTTAATTGTTTTACGTTGGGATTAAATAAAAAGTTGTGATGGATTTATAATATATTTTAGAGCTTTTGGTGTAACACTTCATCTGCTAAATCTGCGAGCATATCTGCAAAAATATCTGTTTCTAAAGGTAGCGTTGTTTTTTGCTCATTATTGTCGCTACTTAGCTGATTCTCTGTATTTGATGGGATAGGAGGGGAGTTTGAAGACAAAGCAGATTGATGGTCAGTTGTTCTTGCGGGTGTTGTTTGGTGCGCAGCCAAAGGCGACTCGCCGGAGGTAAGTTTTTCTGTCAGCCACTTAAATCCATGTGCTTCCCACCATGCTTCAAAGCGTGGTAACGTGCTCCCGCGTACAGCGACTGGCAAGTTTAATGTGCGAAGCTTTTGTGCCAGTATAGGGTCGCTAATGGCTTGATGAATACTGAGATAGAGCGATTTACCGTCATCAGTATAAGGTTGTCTGTTTTGCCATGATCTATCATCAATTTTCATACGTGGCAATTGCCACAGTTCACCGCGATAGTAAACGACGTACAAACGTCGCTTAGGGTGAACAAAAATGGCATCAATAGGACGCAAGGGCATAATATTTCGTTATCCCGCTGATAAAAAAGGTTGAGGGTATATAAACTATAACAGTTATTTTAACAAAAACGACGATAGTCTTTTTTGATCTGTACATTTCGATTGAAAACGACACTAAATGTCGTGAACAATTGTACTGCTAGCATATATACTAGTAAACTATAGCTATCAATGGCACACTGATCATCAGCGTATTTCCATCATTTCTATGACTCAATAATCATTGACAATTATTGTTATTTTTACGCTATATAAAACTGCAATGTTAGCAGAAGCAAATGTTGACCACGACTACGAAATATAGATTCACCAGTGTTGTTCAACAGACCCTATTATAACAAGTTTATTTTAGCTAAATTTTTGCTAAAACGATAGATACCTTAGATACCTTAGATACCTCAAGACCTTCAAGCAAGATTCGTTCGTTTTGCGCTTCCATACTTCCAATCAGATTAGTGTCTATGTTTACCATTATTCAATCGCACCGCACCGAAAACCTTGTAGATCAACTGCTTATACAATACCAGTCCAAGGATCAGCCTGTATTTGAGCCTTTTATTGTCATTGTACCGTCAATGGTATTGGGCGATTGGTTGGACAAGACGATTGCCAGCCGTGCTGGTATTAGTACGTTGGTGCGTACTAAGTTCTGGGGTCAGTATCAATGGACGCTGATGCAAGATGTATTGACTCGCCATAATGCGTACTTACTGGCGCAAAACCCTGAAGCGACAACTCTAAACGTGCCGGAAGTGGCGGTGTTGTCACCAACGGTGATGCAATGGCGACTGTTTGGGTACTTAACTTACTATCAAGAGTCGATTGTTACAGATGAAAAACATCCGGTTCATCCATTACTGGCATCTTTGATTGATGAACCGCAAGCAAGTGCTCAGCAAGACAATGTGCGACAGGATAAGGCGCAACAAGATGCCCGTATTTGGCAGCTGGCAAGCGATTTGGCAAGGGTGTTTAACCGCTATTTGACCCACCGTGAGGATTGGTTGGCACTATGGTCGCACAACGAGCCACTGAATGTAGATGAGTTGATAGCAGATAAAGATGCACTGTCATTGCGTTTTGATAAATATGCGCGTGGCACGCCTGAGTGGTTGGTCGAGCATTATGTTGAGTTGGAAGTTGCCCAACGATTCTTGTGGGCGCATTTATTTGCTGATGTTCATCTACACCGTGTGGCACTGGAGCGTGCGTTCTGGTCAGCCTTAAAAAATAACAAGGCGAATGAGCGTGACCAGTTGCCAGCCATACTGCGTATTTTTACTATCCAGCAACTGCCACAGACCGAGTTAGACTTTCTACAGCGCCTGTCGCAATACATGAATATCACGCTATTGCATTACAATCCATCAAAGCTGTTTTGGGCAGATATCGTTGATAAATCATGGTTACAGCGTCAGCAGATTATCAATCCTGAAAGTGTGTTTTTGCGTGATTACGGCCACAGTTTGCTATCACGTTTAGGCAAGCAGTCGCGCGATGCTTTTGCCATGCTTGCCAACTTGTCGGGTAATGAGCAATACGACGATGCACTGGTTGAATGGCAAGATAATTTTGATGATACGCTGAATATTGGTTCTAATCATGGGGTTGCTGCTGAGTATATCGATGATGCTAGTAGCGCTCAAAATAGTCCAAGTTTGTTAAAGCGTTTGCAAAACGATGTGCTGATGCTGGATGAGCAATCGACCCAGCAAGCAACGGCTGCTACAGTCTCGCAAGCAGTAAGTAAGCAACTAGAGCCGAGCTTTGATGAAGAGAAGCAAGAAACGGCTTGGTATGAAGATGAAGCGTTAGAGAATAAGCGCTTTGAGATAGATCGTTTTTGGGCAATCTCTTCGCAGGATAATAGCCTAAGCATTCATTCGTGTCATAGTTTGCAGCGCCAGCTTGAAGTGTTGCGTATCATGATTGGCCGCTGGTTGAACGAACCTATCAATCTGGGTGAGAAAAAACGCCATATCTCTGATATTGTTGTGCTGCTACCCGATGTTGAGCGTCATCATGCATTGATTGGTTCTATTTTCGTCAATGGTAAGGGTCAAGACGGTTTGACTTTGCCTGCTAAAGTGACTGGTGTTGTTGATGCCGATATTCGCCAGTTATGGGAAGCCATTATTGGTTTTTATAAACTATTAGGTAGTCATAGTGCTCGTTTTGAAGCAGATGAAGTCTTAGACTGGCTCATGTTACCGCCTTTATTTGAAAGTTTTGGGCTGACTCATGAACAAATGAGCTGTGGTTGTGACTTGTTGGTAGAGGCGGGCTTTATTCGCGGTTTTGACGAGTTGCATCTTAAACAAACTTTGGATAGTAATGATTACGACTATCGCTTTAGCTTTGCGCAAGCGTTAGACAGATTGACCTTAGGTTTGGTCATGCCAGAGGCTGAGTTGAGTGATTGCTTGTATCCTTTAGATGAGGATGAATGGCCAAGCACTGCGTTGCCAGAAATGACCTTGCCACTACCACAAGTGAGCCTAAATGATGCGCTGATCGTTGAAGCGCTTTGCCGCATTTATACTGGCTTGGTTGCACGTCGTGATGACCATACACAAAAAATGAAAGCGGAAGACTGGCTCGATCAGATTGAGACACAAGTTATCCATCGCTACTTTGGCGATGTGGACCAAACGCGTACTATGCGCGCCATTTACAACGCAATGAATGGTTTTAAGTCTAGTCTGCGAGCCAATCGTCACTATAGGCAGTACGCTAGTGGTGATGTCGACAACAGAGAAGTAGAGCAGAGGCTGGCAGGTGTGGAGCAGTTGCCGCTCAAGCTGAGCTTTATGCTAGACAGTATCGAAAACGAGCTTGAAAGTCAGCAGGTCAGTGCGGAGCCAACGGGTGTGATTACCTTTGGTCGATTTGGTGCACTAAGAAACGTGCCATTTGAGCTGGTGGTGATGCTCAATATGGATCTCTCTGAGTTTCCTGGGCGTGATCGTGACAACCGCTATGATTTGATGAAAGCGACCAATGCACGCCGCGGTGACAGAGTTAGTGAAGATGATGACAATGGCGCATTTTTAGATGCGCTACTGTGCGCGCGCAGTGCATGCTGGATGTTCTATAACGGTCAAAGCTTGACGGACACTCATGAGCATCTGCCAGCCAACCCAGTGAGCGAGCTATTGCAGTTCTTGCAAGGTGAGGTGCAGTGGCAGGTGAACTCGCTTGAGACATTACCTGAGAATATTGATCCCACCACCGAGAGTCTCAAGCGTTACTTACCTAAATTGATTAAGCAGTGGCTAGTGACTGAGCATCCTGCACTGCCTTTTCATGAGAGTCTGTTTGAGACAGAAATTGAAGGCACTGATGTTTTTGAGCAAGCATCTCCTGATATTGATGGCAATGCTAATGCCAACGTTAATATCAATGCTCAGGATACCAGCCCTGTCGATATGATTGATGAGCTGGATACTTTATTAAATACAGCCATGCGCAAAACCAAACTGGCTCAGAAAAAACAGTTTCCGCCTGCGCCGCTTTGGCAAGCGGTGTTTGACACATTGAAAGGGCGAGTGTCTAGTGAGCACAGGCAACTGGTCGGCTTACCCACAAAGGCACAGTATGAGTCAATCGCTCAGGTGCTTGGCCAAGGTTTGGGTCAGCTAGGTCAAGTAGACAACCAAACCTTGTCTGCATTGGTTGAACTGTTGGCGCTAGATACAGCTGTTGATGCTAGCGATGTCAATAGCATGACAGAGGCGCTATCTGATAGCATATTTAATGTTGGTGAGATAGATATTGAAGGGGTGTTGGCTTATCAAGTACGCCATCCTGCCAAAGCGTTCTTACGGTCTCAAAAGGTGCATGTGGTACAAGGTGAAGAAGCACTTTCGCATCAAGAGCCGCTATTTCTAAACAGTTTAACTACCTATCAAATCAAAGACCATTTGATTAAACAGTTGGTTACTGATGAGACTAAGAAGGATGATAGTAATGCAGTGGCTGAGACCACTACGCCAATCCTGATGTATCAAAAAATTATGCCCGCTGGTGTTGCTCGCCAAACCACGCTACCCAATCAACAAAAGAAGCTACAACAGCAATGTTTAGAGTTTAAAGAGCAGTTAATTGCTAATGGCTTTGACGAAAGCAGTATTCTCAACGAGAGTACGGCAGATATCAGCAGTGTATTACAGCTACTGACCCCAACCGCCGAATATCCTGTTCAGATAGAGCTAAAAAATATACTGAATAACACAGATAATGATTCAAAAGACCAGACAGATATAGAGGGTATAGAAACACTGCTTAAGCTGCTGCCGAAAATCATTAAGATCAAAGGCTCAGTACCAATATTAGCCCACATATCAATTATTCAGGCGAGTGTACCTTATGCTCAGCAATCACCTAAGCAGTGGTTAAACATATTGCCCAATTCTGCCAGTCCTAGGCATTTACTCAAGTTTTGGTTATCACATTTGTATTGGCAAGTGGCCAGACGTACCACTGCCGAGCAAGTGGTATTAAATGATGGAGTGAGTATTTGGCGCTTTAATAAGCCTAGCTCACAAGTCAAAAAGTATGACAAGGTCATCGCATTTAAACTGAGCCCGATTGTGTATGAAGATGCAGTAATTGAGCTGATAAAATGGGCTGTTTTTGGCAAATTAACGGGTCAAGTGCCCATTACGTTATTACCAGAATATGCACTTAATTACCTTGATAAGTATCTAAAACCTGAAGAAGATGACGGTAATAGCTACTGGCCAAAACGGGCCGACTTCTCCGACTGGTTAAGACCTAACTATAACTCAGATACGGTATACGATACTTGCTCGCAGCATGCTATTTGGCAGTACGTGCTACGTGACCAAGATGCGTTTAAGGCGTTATCATCAGCGTTGACTACATTAGCCCAGCCATTATACGCGCCGATGTTTAATGCGTTAACTAACTTAGATGGCTAATCATTTAGAATGGTTTCTTTTTACTCTCTTGCTCCAATAGATAATAATTAAAAGTATGCGCCCATATGACAGACCTTAGCGATCCAACCAATATCATTGACTTGTCTACACAACTGAATTTATTTGATGAATATTCAGATGAGCTGCCTTTATCTGCTGTGCCTGAACGTAAAAATGATGTCATACCAGCAGTCGATGTTGACCTAACGGGCAAGCACCTAATTGAAGCATCAGCCGGTACGGGTAAGACTTGGACGCTGACTGGCATCGTACTGCGTCTACTGATTGAAGCACGACGTGCACCAGAGCAAATCATCGCCACGACCTTTACTCGAGCGGCCGCTGCCGAAATGCGTCAGCGTATCCATGATCGTTTGGTAGATTTTTATCAGTTATTACAATGGGTCAATAGCCTAAGTGCTGATACTAGCAATAAAGAGAGTCTCTATCCCAATATACTACAAGTCATGCCTGAGGGTAATAAAGACGCACAAGTAGGCAATAATTCAGACGTAGGCGCAAACATTGAGACATGCATTAACGAGTTAAATCAAGACCTTGCTGCTGATAAGCAAGCGGCGGCAGAGAAACGTAAACAAGCAAAGAAAGACCGTGAAGATTGGCTGGTTAATCAGGCTAAATATGTACGCTTAGACGGCATCATGCAAGATCCTATCAACTTGCATCTCGTCGGTTATTTGCTAGATCACGTGTACAGTTACCCAATGGCGGAAGCTATCAGGCGTACGGCACTGGTACTCACCACATTGGATAAGCTATTTGTAGGCACGCTTGATAGCTTGGCGCAAAAATGGCTGACGGAGTACAGCAGCGAAACTGGTCACCAGCAGGGCATGGGAATTATTGAAGACAGCAGTATTGAACAGGTGACTGACAGCATTATCCATGATGAGCTACGTCAATTTCAGAGCCGCTTATACTATGAAGAGCCTAAAATTTACGCGCTAATGGATCAGCAAGGTAAGCTGACTGCGGTTGGCGATCATAAGAAATATGTGACTCGCTCGCTCAACTTTATCTCTGCGCCGATTGATGAGGTAAGGCATGAGAAAAGCTTTGACTTTGATGCATACGAAAAGCTAATCAATGATTTTTCTCAGTTAGATTTAGCAGATATCCAGCCTTACTTAAATCCTGATTATAGAAAGTCTCAAGGATTTCGTGGTGGTTCTAATTTAACCAAACAGTTTAATGCCATTATTGAAGTGCATCAAAAGATATCAGAGTATCAGCTGACATTTAATAGTTATTTAAATGAGAGCGAGAATAAGATTTTGACATCATTGCAAGATGCCAGATATCCAGATGAAGATGGCAAAATTAAGAACTTTAATAAGAATAAAGAAAAAGAGCATCAGACGCTTTTTGAGCTAGAAACCATTAGTAAGTTAATGGTTCTCTTAGATATGCTAGACAGTTTAAATCAGTATATATTGTTGGTATTGGCCAATCTTAACCGTCATATTGTGCTTGCTGTGCGTAATAGACTGCCAGTTATTTTAGAAGAGCGTGGGGAGACGACTTTTAGTCTGCAAATGGTACGCCTAAACCAAGCGCTAACTGGTCGCCAAGGAGATAAGCTGGCGCGTTATATTCGTCATCATTATCCAGTGGCGTTGATTGACGAGTCGCAAGATATCAATGGCGAGCAAGCCATTATGATTGAAAGCATTTATTTGCCAAAGAATAAACGTAAACAGTCGGACAGTGACAAGCAAGCAACCACTAAAAAAGCCAATCATGAGTTTCTGCTATTGGTTGGTGATCCCAAACAGGCTATTTATGGGTTTCGTGGCGGTGATGTGGCCAACTACAACTATATGAAAGCCCAGTTTAATAAAAGCGCCCTTTGGACACTTGATATCAATCGCCGTTCAAATGCGGGTGTGATTAACGCATTGAACTGCTGGTTTGGTATGGCTGATGCAACAACTGCTGAGAATAAGCTGTCGCAGCTGGGTACTGGGATTCATTACCAACATATCAAAGCGGCAAAACCGGAATATGAGCTGTCTTGGTTTAATGCGTCAGATAGGCTGCATGATGTACTGGTGACAGAGGTGCTTTCTGCTCAGCCAGTAAGCCTATTGCACCTGCCTTATGACAGAGATAAAGAACTTGAGTACGATGAGCATGAAATCACAGCACGCCATATAACCACTTTGCTTAGCAGTGGACAAACGCTAAAAGGTAAGCCGATTCAGCCGAGTGATATTGGGGTGCTGGCACGCGCCAAAAAGGACTTAAAACGCGTTGAAGATGAGCTAGTAAAACTCAATGTGCCGACCTTGACCACCAGTGATGTCAGCATATTTGAGACTATTATGGCAGAAGATGTAGCGGCATTGTTGAGTGCCATGCTATATCCGTATCGTCATGACATGATTAATCGGGTGTTAACCAGCCACCTATATGGACTGAGTATCAAAAACATCAAAGCCATGATGACGGATCATGAGTCAGGCATTACCGAGGGTAGCCGTACGCCAAGCGCCCATTCAAACCATTCTAATTCGAAAGACTTCTTAACTAATGAAGCTACTGATACTAAAAAAAGCTATCAAGACTTTATTACCTATTTGAAAGAAGGTGCACAGCGTTGGCAGCACTTTGGCATATTATCGGCGCTACATTATTTATTAGATAAAAGCCCTGTGCAGCCGCAAGGAGTTTGGCAAGCCCTAGCTGCTCATCCAGAAGGTGACCGTTATATCATGGACTTGCGTCATGTGATGGACATCTTGGCGCAGTATGGTCTAGGCATGGGTGAGCATGAGCTATTAGCTTGGTTCAGGCAGCATATAGATGCAGCGCCCAACAGTGATTGGGCTAAGCAATATCCACTACCGACAGAGTCTGGCGTACAGCTAATGACCATTCATAAGTCAAAAGGGCTTGAGTTTCCTATTGTCTATGTATTAGGAATGGGTGATGCCAGTAGGAAGTCTGGGAATAAGGAAGACTATGGGCTGTATCTATATAACGCGCAACAAGCGCCCTCAATGTTAGTACAGCAGTCGACAGATAATCAATCGGGTAATCAGCGCCGCTTCTCACCATTACAAGGCTCTGACACTGTCGAGGGTTACTATACTGATATCGAAACACAAGAAGGTTTCGATGAGATAAGACGGCTTGGTTATGTGGCGTTTACTCGGGCCAGTGAGCAGCTTTATGTTGTGTTACGAGATCCGAGTAACAAGACAGGGTTCGAGCTAAAGCCAGTGTTTTATTGGTTTGAATCGCCAGAAGCAAAGTTTGAATTACCTGATAGACTCAAAGGTACCATAGGCATGCTCAGAGGGCATAAGGTTAATGAGTTTTATGACAATAATTACGCAAACAACAATGCTAACTCAGCAGGCGTAAATGACAGTGCTCAGCTAGCCGCAACCAAATCAAGTGCTCATAAGCCTACAACAGAGGCTATTGAGTACGCGCCCTTTGCAGAGGTGATGAAAACCAATTATTTTTATGGCTGGGCCAAGACCAGTTTTACCGCCTTAGCGCGTCAGCTAGATGAATCTACACAAGCAATGGCGATAGTGGATGAGCGTATTGATGATGCGATAGACATTGATATGACAGAGTCTGCAGTTTCGAATATCTCTTTACTTAATAACGACGAGTCTCTCGAACAAGACAGTGAACTAAGCCTCAAGTTAGAAGATGATATCCGCTTTACCTTTGTAAAAGGTGCCAATGCTGGTACGTTTTTGCATGAGATATTTGAACAAATAGACTTTACCAATAAGGCTCAGTGGCCTCAGGTTATTGATAGAGCGATTAGTAGCTATCAATTGCCGCTGATATATAGCAGTGCGGAACAGCAGAGCCGCAGATCCCAAGGCAAAAAACAAAGAAATAGTGATGGGTTTGATCTTGAGTCAATAGATACAACGAAGCATGAGGCGTTAATCAATTGGATTGAAGAAGTGCTACATGCGCCATTACTATCTTCTAATCAACCTTTGATATCTCTTAATAAAGGTAAGCGATTTGCCGAGTTAGAGTTCAACATGGGATTGTCAGAGAATTTTAAAGCACAGGATATTAGTAAGCTTTTTCAACAGTATTTACCTGATGAGACAGATAAACATGTCACTCTAGTTCCACAAAACAAAGCGCATCTGTATCGTTATTTGCGTGGTGAGATTGACTTAGTGTATGAGCATGCTGGCAAGTATTATGTGGTTGATTATAAGAGTAACTTTTTAGGAGATAGCCTAAGCGATTATAATGAAAATACGCTAAAGCAAGCAATGTCCAAAGCAGGGTATTGGTTACAAGCAGCGATTTACCAAGTGGCATTACATCGATTCCTTGCCATGAGAATCAGTGATTATACGGGTAACGAAGATAAGTACTTAGGCGCTGTAGAGTACGTGTTTTTGAGAGGTGTCTATGACCCAAATGCTCAGGCAGATACTACGTCTATATCGCAAGATAGTGTTCAGTCTAACCACGATAACTTGAGCGATAGTAATTGTTATGGACTGGTTACTTGGGATATACCCATTGCCTTTATTAAAGGTCTAGATGCATTGTTTGGCCTACCAGATTAATAAACATTACATAGCAATTAGATAGATAAAAATCGTTATAGCAGTTAATCAGATTAAAAAGAGATAAATATACGATGAGTAATAATAATAATAAAAGTAAGTCAGCCATCAGCTTACAAGAGAGCTGGGCCAGTAACATTAGCGATTATATCTTGCTGCGTCGTCAACAGACGCATGTGGCGTATGATGCGGCAGATATAAAGGTAGAGGCTGATGAGAGTAAACATTTCGGTAAGACAGAGGATAATGGCTTATTTACGGCTTTATTCGTTATGTTGGCCACTCATTTGGAAGAGGGCCATACCGTATTGACCATTGAGGCAGCAGAGCATGACACGCCGCTACAAGGTCAAATTAATGGTGAGTTGGTCGCACTATATGCGTGGCAGCAGAACTTATTAGAGATGATGGCAACGCCAATACTCGCATTGATGGACGCTCAAATAGATACGCCGTCAGAAGACGACTCTTCAATTGAGCTGTCATTATTTGGCTCATTAGATACTTTGTTTAGTAAACGAGCTCAGCTATGGGCGCAGCTAGCACTCAGCAACCATGAAAGAGAAATGGTGGTCAAACGGTTTGATACGATAGTTATGCTATACCAACACCTAAAAAATACGGACTTAATGACTTTTATTCAGTTAATTCATGAGAATACTTTATTTGCTAATGTTGATGCGAATAGTGATAATAATAAATATCAGAATAGCCTAAGTAAAAATAAACCTATCATATACCAACTACAAAGAATCGAAACAGATAATGAGACGAAAATATCACTAACCTTTTGGTTACACCGTGCTTGGCAAGCAGAGTTTAATTTGGCAAAAAATATCAACAATATCTTAAATCAGCAAGTAAGTCCTCTACAGATAGCAATACCTGAAAACCTTCATGAGCACCAAGTGAAGGCAATCAATGTCGCTAATAATAATGCGTTTAGTATTATTACTGGCGGCCCAGGTACAGGTAAAACATATACTGTGGCTCAATTGGTCATTGCGCTGCAACAAGCGACAGAGAGTGGGGGAGATGGGGCTGAACATATTCGGTTCAGTACGGACAGTGCCAGTTTGGCATTGGCCGCACCGACTGGTAAGGCCGCCCAGCGAATGCAAGAGTCTCTCCAGGCGGCTTTAGATGCAGCAAATGTTGAGCTACAGTTGCAAGAAGCAAAAACCATTCATCGTCTGCTAGGTATCGGCCGAACAGGCAGGCCTCGTTACAATGCGGATAACCCATTAGGGGAAGATATTATCATCGTTGATGAAGCATCGATGCTCGGGGTTGAGTTGGCCAATTATCTTGTGAGTGCGGTAAAACCGGGTGCAAGGCTGATATTATTAGGCGATGCGAATCAGTTAGCAGCGGTAGATGCAGGGGCTGTACTGGCTGATCTCTGTCGTATTCCACGACTACAAGCCATTCATGTAGAGCTAACCGAAAGCCGCCGATTTAGCGCTGATTCAGGTATCGGCAAGCTGGCCTCTCAAATTAATAAAGCAGAGGTAGATACGCAAGCCATCTGGAAGTTGTTAAAACAAGATAAAGCATTGAGCTTTCAATATGTAAATACGCTGCAAGCGGAGTCTATATTAAATAATAAAGAAAAAAATAGCCTAAGCAATAAAAA
>NZ_JBVFXW010000063.1:0-13580 GCF_055522395.1 Psychrobacter sp. TPE 89C | reverse complement strand
AGCTAAGTTTCTACGCCAAGGTTGGATGGAAAATAATTTACCAAAACTGTTTCATGATATGGGATGTACTTCTTTTATCTTGGATTGACTATACTTACGCCTATCCTAGAGACGTACAAGATCAAGTTTGGTCAGACTGGTTTACTAAAAAAGATAAAAAAAACCTAGTGATCAAAATGAATACAGGCTCTGGTAAGACTGTAGTTGGATTAATGATTCTTCAGAGTAGTCTGAATGAATTAAAAGGTCCTGCACTGTACGTATGCCCTAACAATCAATTAGCTTCTCAGGTGATCGAAACTGCTAATGAATTAAATTTAAGTGTTACCGATGATGTAAAGTCTTTTGAATTTCAGAACTCAAAGTCAATCGGTGTTATTACGATACAAAAATTAGTTAATGGGATGTCAGTCTTTGGTATTAATACACAAAAAATTAGTATTGGTTCATTAATAATTGATGATGCACACGCTTGTTTAGATATCATTGAAGATCAATTCACTTTAGAAATTCCAAGAGATTCTGATTGCGGACAAGAGCTTTGGGAACTATTTTCAGAGGATTTAAAGAGACAGTACGAAACAAAATATATTGAACTAGAGGCATTTGATCCTCATGAATTTGCTTTAATTCCATATTGGGATTGGCAAAGTAGACTAGAAAAAACTTATAGCTTATTAAGAGATAGCAAAGATGAGAGTTTTTTGAAATTTAAATGGGGACTAGTAAAGCACTACCTCAAATACTGTAGCTGTGTTTGTACACATAAATCATTCGAGATATCGCCATTTCAAATACCTATCGACGTGATAAATACATTGAGGAATACAGATAGAATAATTTTTATGACTGCTACCATGGCTGATGACTCAATACTTTTTAGCCACTTCAATGTAGAAGATTATTCAAAAGACAATGTAATACAGCCCAAGAACTGTAATGATATAGGCGAAAGACTGATTTTGATACCTAAAGCAATCGATCCTAACGTTGATGAAGACAGTATAAGAAAGTTTTGCAAAGAAAAATCAGAGTCAATTAATGTTGTTGTTATTGTACCCTCTTATGAAAAAGCTAAACTCTGGGCCAATCATTCTGATTTGATCTTAGACAGTGAGAATATAGATGAAGGCGTTGATAGCCTAAAAAATGGACATATTGGACTTGTTGTTTTAGTTAATCGTTATGACGGAATAGACCTGCCCGATGAAGCTTGTAGATTATTAGTGATTGATGGTGTACCACCAATCACTAGGTATATCGATAAAATGGAAAATGATTATCTAGGTGCTTCTTCTTCATCTAGGTTGATTCAGAAAATAGAACAAGGTATGGGAAGAGGAGTACGTTCTAACCTTGATTACTGCGCTGTAATACTAATGGATTCTAGCCTTACGGACATAATATACAACAGCAACGCTACTGAAAATTTCTCTCCAGCTACCAAAGCACAATACGACCTATCTGCTAACGTTACAGAACAAATTAAAGAACAAAATTCTAGCTATGAAGATGCAATCGGTATGTGTTTAGATCGTGAGGACAACTGGGTAGAGATAAGTAAATCCATATTGAATGACATTATAAGCTTAAACAAGGAGCCATCTAGTAAAGCTAAAACTTTACGTAGTATTTATAATCAAAGTATTAGTGGTACTAATATCGAGATCGCTGTACCTGCTTTTCAAGATCTCATCAATAAGACGGACAGTATGAAAGAAAAAGGTTATCTCAAACAGATCTTATCTACATACCTTAATGTTTTGAACCCTACAAAATCACAAGAAATTCAATTATCTGCAAAGAAATCGAACAACTTACTGTTACGTCCCTTACAAGGCATTAGCTATACTAAAGTACAGTTGAAGGACACGAACCAATCTAAAAGATGTATTGAATACCTTGAAAAATATATGGAAGACACTAATGGGCTTGTTTTCTTATATGATAGCTTAGTAAAAAACCTTGAGTTTAACCCAAAAGCTTCAGCAAAATTGTTTGAAAAAGCGTTAGCAGAAATTGTGTTACTTATAGGCTTCAGCAGCGAGCAGCCTGATGCAACCATAAATAAAGGTCCAGATGTATTGCTCAATATATATCCAAATGTCTATTTGATAATAGAATGTAAAAACCAAGCAGAGAATGAAAAAATAACTAAAAACTATTGTGGCCAGTTACTAAACTCTACTCAGTGGTTTGTAGATACTTATAAGCCTATTGAAAATGAATTTTCTTATACTCCTATCATTATTTATCCGAGTAAGACTTTTGACTATCATGCTTCTCCAATGAGAAATTTTAGAGTCATGACGGATACTGAACTTAATAAGCTGAAAGGTAATATCTATATGTTCATTCAGGAAATAATATCTAGTCCTGAGATACTTACAAGCTTTGAAAAAGTAAATCAGAGCTTAAAAAACTTCAATCTAATTCATTCTGATTTCGTCACAGAATATACATGCAGCTATGTTACGAGTGAAAAGAGTTAATCATTTAGATCTTAACTTAAGATCATATTATTTTTCTAGCAATTTACAACACAAACCACTATTGATACCATTAAGAATTTAATTTTATCACTAGCCTTAACAATAGTTTCATTCTGCTGACGATAATAGTGGTTTAAATACAAGCGAACGATAGAATTAGCTCCAAATTGACCTGAAACTAAAAACCCAACCATAAAAAAAAGCCACTAGATTTCTCTAGTAGCTCTTTTTTAAACACTAACTAAGTTAGGTTTATTACACCAAACTATTTACCGCATCAACTACAGCGTCAGTTGTAATACCGAACTCTTTATACAAGTCGCTAGCAGGAGCAGATTCGCCGTAAGTGGTCATACCGATAACTTTGCCATCTAGACCAACAAACTTATACCAGTAATCTACATGCGCCGCTTCGACTGCTACGCGTGCACGGATATTGGCAGGTAATACGGCTTCACGATAGCTAGCATCTTGCTCAACGAAAATCTCAGCACATGGCATAGAGACCACACGGACGCCAACGCCATTTGCGCTCAATGTCTCATACGCTTCCATCGCTAGGCCAACTTCTGAACCAGTGGCTATGATGATGGCTTGTAGCTCGCCTTGCTCTTTCGCAAGTACATAGCCACCTTTGGTGATGTTGGCTACTTGCTCACTATCACGTGCTTGATGTGGCAAGCTTTGACGACTAAAGATTAACGCTGATGGGTTATTTTCAGACTTGATTGCTTCTACCCAAGCGCTTACAGATTCAGTCGCATCACACGGGCGCCATGTGCGTAGATTTGGCGTGGTACGTAGGCTAGTTAATTGCTCAACTGGCTGATGCGTTGGGCCATCTTCACCCAGACCGATAGAGTCATGCGTATAGACATGGATGACACGCTGCTTCATGAGTGCGCCCATGCGTACCGCGTTACGTGCGTATTCCATAAACATAAGGAACGTCGCTACGTAAGGGATAAAGCCGCCATGTAATGCGATACCATTGGCAATCGCGGTCATACCGAACTCACGTACGCCATAATAAATATAGTTGCCGTCAGCGTCTTTTTCGATGCCTTTAGCGCCTTTGAATAGCGTAAGGTTCGAGCCAGCTAAATCCGCTGAACCGCCTAGCAATTCTGGTAATAATGGCTGTAAGGTATTGATAGCGTTTTGACTGGCTTTACGGCTAGCAACATCGCCACCCGCTTCTTGCGTTTGCTGAATATAGGCTTGTGCTTGACTATCAAAATCAGCAGGCAAATCACCATTTAGACGGCGTAATAGCTCAGACGCCAGTTCAGGATAGGCTTTCTTATAAGCGTCAAAGTCAGCTTCCCAGTTCTTTTGCTGGACATCACCTTTGGCTTTAGCATCCCACGCTTCATAGATTTCATCATCTAATTCAAACGGGGCATGCTTCCAAGACAATGCATCACGAGTCAAAGCGATTTCGTCATCACCTAGTGGTGCGCCATGACTGGCTGCTAGACCTTGTTTGTTCGGGCTACCAGCACCGATCGTAGTTTTGCAAATCAAAAGACTTGGTTTGGTAGTCTCTTTAAGCGCTTGTTCAGTTGCTTGAGTGATCGCATCAGCATCATGACCATCTACTTTGATAACTTGCCAGCCATAAGACTCAAAACGCGCTTGCGTATCATCAGTGAACCAGCCTTCGACATTACCGTCGATAGAGATGCCATTGTCATCATAGAAGAAGACCAGCTTACCAAGACCTAACGTGCCAGCTAGCGAACACACTTCATGACTGATACCTTCCATCAAGCAACCATCGCCTAAGAATGCGTAGGTGTTATGGTCAACGATGTTGTGGCCGTCACGATTGAACTGTGCCGCTAAAGTTTTTTCTGCAATTGCAAAACCAACGGCATTGGCGATACCTTGACCTAGTGGGCCAGTAGTCGTCTCGACACCTGGTGTATAACCAAGCTCAGGATGACCTGGAGTTTTTGAATGCAGCTGGCGGAAACCTTTCAGATCATCGATGCTCAAATCATAACCAGATAAATGCAGCAATGAGTAAATAAGCATTGAGCCATGGCCGTTCGATAAGACAAAGCGGTCACGGTTATGCCACTGTGGATCGGTTGGGTTGTGCTTCAAAAACTTGCGCCACAGAACTTCAGCAATATCAGCCATGCCCATCGGAGCACCTGGATGACCAGAGTTGGCTTTTTGTACCGCGTCAAACGACAGTACACGAATGGCATTGGCTAATTTACGTTCGCTAATTGGAGCTGGCATAGAGTGTCCTAATATTCAAATGAGGGGTATGGCTGATAAGAGGAGAGTTTACTCAAAGGGTAATAAAATAAGGACGCAAAATGCGCCCTTACCGTGTTGGCTATAAAATCAAAGTGCAATATTAACATATTTGGTGCAAGTCACGCCAAAAAATGGCATGGCTTAGCGGTGAGTATTTCACAGTAATTTGTATCAGTTTTATCAAACTGCCCTATATTAAAAAGCTATGAGTCATCTTAGTAGCTCACAGCTGGTATAAGCAAGGTAGCTATTAAACTGAAATCGTCTCAGCACCGCCCATAAACGGACGCAATACTTCTGGAATCGTGATGCTACCATCAGCATTTTGATGATTTTCCATCACTGCCAGTAGCGTACGACCAACTGCCAAGCCTGACCCGTTCAAAGTATGAGCTAAGCTGGTTTGCTTGCCATCTTTGACACGCGTACCCATGCGGCGCGCTTGGAAGTCACCACAATTAGAGCAGCTTGAGATTTCGCGATAGGTATCTTGGCTCGGTAACCAGACTTCGATGTCATAAGTTTTTTGTGCGGCAAAACCCATATCACTCGTACATAGCTGAACCGTGCGGTATGGCAGGTTTAACTGCTGCAAGATGTATTCAGCCTGTCCTGTCATCGCCTCTAGCAACTCATCAGACTGCTCAGCCGTCGCAATATTGACCATCTCAACTTTTTCAAACTGATGCTGACGGATCAGACCACGAGTATCACGACCATGAGAGCCCGCTTCACTACGGAAACAAGGCGTATGCGCGGTAAATTTAAGTGGCAGCTCACTGATATCCAGACGCTCGCCACGTACCAAGTTGGTCATTGGCACTTCGGCGGTAGGAATCAAATAAAAGTCCATATCTTCGTTATTAGTATGATTTTTCAATTTAAATAAATCATCTTCAAACTTAGGCAATTGCCCTGTACCTTTGAGGCTGTCTGAATTCACAATATAAGGCACGTAGGTCTCAAGATAGCCGTACTTCATAGTATGCGTATTGAGCATAAATTGAATCAGTGCACGATGCATCTGCGCCAACTGTCCTTTTAGCACATTAAAGCGACTGCCAGTCAGCTTGGTCGCCGCTTCAAAATCAAGCATTCCAAGTGTCTCACCAATATAAGTGTGATCTTGAATCTCAAAGTCAAACGTACGCGGTGTACCCCATGTACGTACTTCTACGTTATCATCTTCTGACGCACCCACTGGCACATCGGCTGCTGGAATATTAGGGATTTGCATGCCAGCTTTGGTGATACGCTCTTGCAAAGTGCGCAATTCATCTTCAGCCGCTTTAATCTCACCACTGACGCTCTGCATCTCAGCCAATAGCTCACTGGCATCTTCGCCTGATTTTTTTAGCGCGCCCACTTGCTTAGCACCAGCATTACGGCGCGACTGCAATTCTTCAGTCTTGATCTGCAAAGATTTACGCTCTGACTCAACCGTTTGCCAAAAATCCATGTCAAGTGCATAACCACGAGTGGCCAGTTGCTGTTGTAAGTCGATTAAATCGCCGCGTAAGAGTTTCGGATCAATCATAATAGTTGCCTGTAACGCTAGAAGTGAATAAGAGGTTTAAAAGTTTTATTTTTAAAGGTACTAGTTTTAAAGGTGCTGCTTTTATCAAAATAAGTGGTAGCCGCTATAATACCAAGACCCATCTCATTTGACCATGTTTTGGCGATACTTTCATTCATCGCTTTGATGATTAATAGCATGCGATTTTTAACTTGATAATATGCTTTAAGCATTCACAAGCCCTCATAATCATCATCCGTATTAATTAATCGCTATAATATCGCGTCTATCCGTGAACAGTGCTGCTTATATGTTTCATTTGAGAGCGCTTTTCGGTAAGATAAGTGCATACCTTTTTTCACTTTCAGCCAAGTGCCGCGTAGCTGCTGCACTTTGGTGATTTAAACCCAACACTTTTAACACAAGTATTTGAGAAACCTTTATGGCCCTGTACCCCTACACGCTGCAACCTGTCGCCTTAAACCTAACTGAGGCAGAATTTCACCAAGCACAATACGAGCTATTTTCTAGTGCCAGCCCTTCTTTTGGTCTAAAAAGCATCAAAATGAAAGAGTGGATCATTATGGCAGTAGTCGTGGTACTAGCGATTGCAGGGTTGGTCTTTGTCACAGGCTACTCAACCATTATTTTTTGGTTAATGTTGGTTTCAGTGGTGGTGTACTTACTGGTTCGTACCCTTGGTTTTAAATGGTATGTTAAAAGAGAATTCGAAAAACAAGTGGCCGACCAAGAAATGCCAGATGAGATGCGCCAAATGAAACTGGGTGTACAGAAGCATGGCTTAGTGATGGCCATGCCTGTCAATCAACCTGATTTGATGAAAAACTCGCAAATGCGTGGTATGCAAATGCGCGCGAGCAATACTCAACAAGCAGTTATCCCATGGTCTTCTGTCAAAAGCTGGGATGAGACTGATGATTACATCTTTATCATGTTTGAGATGAAAGGTCAGCAAGGCAGCCAAATTGTGCCTAAACGCCTGCAAGCACAGAAATTCCCAATCGACACAGTGCGTCAGCATTTAGAGGAATTCATTGCCGTTAAAGGATTAAACCCTGAGAACTTACAACCACCAGCATAAAACATTAAATAGCTCTTTATTGCTCATTTATTGAACGATAAAGGGTTTAGCTCTTTTGATAAACCAATCGCATTATTGTATTTATTAAACTTAACTTGTCGATGATGCTTTGTTATTATAATAGGCATCAGAAGAAAGATTGCAGAAGCGCTAGGTTATATAAATAAGTTACAGTTATAACTTTCTTCATTTAATTTTTATATCAACACTCACACTATAAGGATAATATTATGAGTAATAATGAGACTAACCAAATCGGTCTAGAAAGAGCAGACATGAGCGAAGTAATTGCTAAGTTAAATGGCCTATTATCAAGCTACCATATGTTTTATATTAATGTACGCGGCTATCACTGGAACGTAAAAGGTGAGCATTTCTTCACTTTACATCCAAAGTTTGAAGAACTATATACCTCACTACAAATACAAATTGATGAAATCGCTGAACGTATTCTAACGCTAGGCGGCACGCCATTACATGCTTACAGCGACTTTGCTCAGCATACCAGCATTAGCGAAGATAAAAACGTTAAAGACGGCACGACCTGTGTTAAAGGCGTAGTAAAAGGCCTACAAGAGCTTATCGAAGAACAGCGTCAAGTATCTACTCTAGCAGCAGAAGGCGAAGACCAAGGGTCAGCTGATCTTGTCGATGCATATGTACAAGAGCAAGAAAAGTTAGTATGGATGTACAACGCCTTTTTGGGTTAATAGTAGCCAGAATAAAATGAGATAAAGCTATAATGTACAAATAAAAAAGCACCTAGATAGGTGCTTTTTTATTGTTAAGTATTTACGAAAACGGTAATTTATTTTTGAATCCACTGGCTCATTTTTTCACGCTCAGCAGGTGTTGCTTGTAGCCAGATTTGCATAAACTGATCTAAATTACTGTTAGATGAATTAACGCTTGTCGTTTGCTGTACAGTATTCTGATTTGCAACAGCTGGCTTGTCTAATGATGCAATAACACGTTGGTTTTGCATCTCAGCATCACCCGAGCCACCAAATACACCGCCTATTACGTTACCCAAACCTGAAAACAATCCACCTTGGTTATTGGCCATACTTTGCTGGCTAGCGATCACAGTATTGTTCTGCTGTACGGCCAATGTTGGCTGCTTGGCATATTCTTTAGCCGCTTTATACTCTTCTGGTTGACTTGGCATAGTCAAACGATAGGTTTGATTATCAGCCAATTGTGCTGTCACACTGACGTTACCCGAACGTAGATAGTCATGTTCATCACTGTTCAGTCTATATAAGCGGTCATATTTAGCAGTAATAGCATGTTGTCCAGGTTCAAGCGTGAGCTTTTTCACCAGAGGTTGAAAAGCACTCTGCTGAAGTTCTTGCCCATTAATCGCAGTGACCTTGATATGGTCATCAACCAACAGAGTGACCTCTGCTTGCGACAGCATAGGGACAGAGCTTGCACCAATGAGTAACGTACCGATAGTCAATTTTTTTAGCAAAGAAGCATTGGGTTTCATAAGTGATTCCATTAATAGTAAAAACATTTTAGATAAAAGTATTCTTATTTCTAGGGCGTGTCTTCATTTTAAAAATGGTGATAAAAGTGAGATAAATTGCCGTCAAACAAGAAAAATAGCGCAGATAATATCGGGATATTAACTAGCTATTTGACGTAGTTTGGCAAGATTTAGCCATTTTTAGCCCATTTAGATGAATATCGAGTGAATTGAAGACACGCCCTAGGCTAAAAGTCGAATGGCATAGTATGTTGATCTTGATCTGCAGCGTCATGATCTACTTGCGTCTCTTGCGCAATATCAGCAAGCTCTGCGGCTAGTGTCTGCTCATCAATAGTACGTAACGCATCAGTTATGACTGCTTTGGATATGTTATTGCGGCCAAGGTTAGAAAACATCGGTTGAATATAATTGAGCACGTCCATCATCGCCCCGATACGGTGAGGTCCTTCCGTAAGCAAATAGTCAATAATTCGATCATCAAACTGCCAGCCACGTCGACGCAAGATAGACTGCAACAATGCCTGACGATCTGCCAGATCATGACCATTAGGTACTTTAAACGTAGGTGCTTGTGCCAAACGGGTCAATAAATCTCTCAGCTGAAAAGGTAAATCATCAGCAGGTTTATTGGCTGCAAACAGTAACTGGCGCTGACCTTCACGACTACGATTAATCAAATGGAATAAAGCTTCTTGCCACTGACTGCTTTGCTCAAGGACTTCTAAATCGTCGATTGCGATCAGATCAAAGTTCTCTAAAGATGAAAGCACGTGGACATCGGCATGAATCAACTCGTTGAGTGACAAACAAATCGCGGATTTGTCCATCTCAATAAACGATTCACAGATTGCTGATAGCAAATGAGACTTACCAGTAGCAGGACTACCAAATAGATACAGCTGTCCTATCAGGCCGACATGTAACTGCCGCACTGCATCAATAATCGACATCCAACCAGGACCGGCAAAGTCGCTTAGACTTGCATCATGCTTAATGTCCAGATTGAGACTTAGCTGTGCTTCTGCCATGAATCATCAACTCGTTTTACGTAACACAATGGAAAATAGGAGGCATAACGGTCGTAGAACTGACTTTACTGTGTTCAATACGACTTAATATAAACTTGTGGCGTTGGTCTGCCGTGTTCTTGGCTATGGACATATCGTCGAACTGCTATTATCAAAATAGCTCTTACCAACGAATAACCACTGATACTACTAACACTGCGCCTATATATAACATATTTGCAAAATGACTGACAAGTCTTTTACCTATTAAGCCTTATCAACCACCTTTCATCTCTCTCATAATTCTACTGCCAATTTATGATAAACACGTTAATTTGACAGTAAATTATCTAATTCTTTTCAAACAAAGCCAATTGCTTACGGCCTTTATAAAAATCAGTCGAACGATAGTAAGCGTATAAATGGCGGAACAATACATTAAGCACCGCTGAGACAGGCAAGGCTATCAACATACCAACGAAACCTAATAGGCTTGCCCCTGCCAATACGGAAAAGATAACCCATAGCGGTGATAGACCAATCTTATCACCTAATAGCAACGGCTGCAGTACATAACCCTCAGCGGCCTGCCCAACCAAAAATGCACCAGCGATTAATGACAGATAAGTCCAGTCTAGTCCAAATTGGAAGAGGCATGCAGTAATGGCAGCGATGAAACCGATACCAAACCCCAAATAAGGAACAAAGCTAGCAACCCCCGCAACCATACCAATGATAAGTCCAAGCTCAAGACCAATGAGCTGCAACTGCACCGCATAAATCATGCCCAACAGCACCATTACAAATAACTGACCTTTAATAAAAGCCATCAATGCACGATCACACTCTCTGGCAATCTGAACAAACTTTTCATTATAAGCCGTTGGAACCGCCATTTTCCAAGTATGTAAACGCTGATCCCAGTTGAATAAGAAATAAAATGTCAGAATAGGCACTAATACGATGAGTCCCGCATTATTAATAAAGCTCATACTTGAGGCAATGATATGACTCATCATCGTGCTGGCATCTTCGAATTTATAATTCGTTTGCATGTAATCGACCAGCGTCTCAGAAAACCCTTTTGACTCCAGCTCAGGTAAACTAATACGGCTGTTATTAACAAACCATTCTCGCACCACTTGGTTATACCAGTTCAACACTTTGGGTAAGTAGTCCCACGCCGCTTGTAACTGATTCCACAATGTCGGTATCAACCACCATAGCAGCAGCACCATTCCTAACGTGATGGTCGAATAGACAATGATAATTGCTATCCAGCGTTTGATATATTTCGATAGGCGTTTGACCAGCGGATTGAATAAGTAAGCGAGTACGAAAGCAAAAACAAACGGTATAATGACGGGCATCATTAAATACAATAAAAAGACAACCACCACCATAGCAACGACGATAAATAAGCGTCGAAAAAAGAGGTCGATTGGTTGGTTCATCATAACAAGTTATCCTAGGCTTAGGCTGATTTAAGGTTGCGATATGATTGCTTTGAAATAAGTGTTATTGAGTAACAACACCTTAATAGCAAACAGTTATTGACAGTAAATTTAGATTCCCATTATCGCAGAGTACCGTTAAAAATCAGTCATTTTTTGTTTCTTGACGCTTTATTTGCTACTTAAAGCAAGTCTTCACTAAATATCAGTCAAATATCCGCAAGTTGCTTTGCGAGTATGGGTCGTTTTTGGGTATAATGCGCCCACTATATTCAGAATTAACACGACCAACTCGCTTTTCTACCGATAGACCTTCATTCCCTATAAAATTTGTGAGATGACCATGAGTAACAAGCCTTCTTTAAGCTACAAAGATGCCGGCGTTGATATTGATGCAGGCGATGCGTTGGTTCAACGTATTAAATCAGTGGCAAAAGCCACCTCTCGTCCTGAGGTTGTGGGCGGACTTGGCGGTTTTGGCGCGCTTTGTCGTATTCCGACCGGTTACACCTCACCTTTATTGGTTTCAGGCACTGACGGCGTCGGTACCAAGCTTAAACTGGCCTTGCAACTGCATCGTCATGACACTATCGGTATTGATTTGGTCGCTATGTGCGTCAATGATCTGTTGGTTTGCGGTGCTGAACCATTATTCTTCTTAGATTACTACGCAACAGGCAAGCTTGACGTTGACGTAGCAGCGACTGTCGTCACTGGTATTGGCGAAGGTTGTAAACTGTCAAACTGTGCGCTCATCGGTGGTGAGACAGCTGAAATGCCAGGCATGTATCAAGATGACGATTATGACCTAGCTGGATTCTGTGTGGGCGTGGTTGAAGAAGCCGAAGTAATCACTGGTGAAAATGTCGCAGAAGGTGATGTATTGATCGCCCTTGGCTCAAGTGGCGCGCATTCAAACGGCTATTCATTGGTTCGTAAAGTTATCGAAGTAAGTGGCGTTGATGTCACTACTAGCGATGCACAATTAGACGGTCAGCCTATCCAAGACGCACTCATGGCCCCTACTCGTATCTATGTTAAAGCCATCAAAGCTTTGCAAGACACTCTTGGTAGTTCAGCCCTTCATGCCATGTCACATATCACAGGTGGTGGCCTGACAGATAACTTACCGCGTGTATTGCCTGAAACACTAGCCGCTAGCATCGATACCAATAGCTGGCAGTTTTCAGAGCTATTCACTTGGTTACAAACCCAAGGTAACATCGAGCAGAGTGAAATGTACCGCACCTTTAACTGCGGTGTTGGCTTTGTAATTGTTGTTCCTAAAGATAAAGCTGAAGCGGCTATCAATATATTGAATGACGCTGGCGAAAAAGCATGGCAGTTAGGCGAAATGGTCAGTCGTGAAGTGGATGCAGTGGTGTACCGTTAATGCTAGCCAATAATACCAGTCGCGCCAACAAGCCGTTACGTATCGCTGTTCTGGTATCAGGCAGTGGTAGCAATTTGCAAGTATTGATCGATGCCATGCAAGCTGGCGCACTACCGATCGAGATAGTAGGTGTCATTAGCAATCGTGATGACGCTTATGCCATCACACGTGCCAATGATGCTAATATTCCAGTCGCGTTACTGTCACACGTTGCCAACGGCAAACGCATGGGTATCAAAACTTTTGAAACTCATGCAAACGCACAGCTTGTTGAATGGCAACCTGATTTAATAGTGTTAGCCGGTTTTATGCGTGTATTAAGTGGCCCATTTATCGACAATGCGCCAGCGCCTATGATTAACTTACACCCTTCTCTATTGCCTGTTTACAAGGGACTTGATACCCATCAACGAGCTATTCAAGCCGGTGAGCGTCACCATGGCTGTAGTATTCATGTTGTCACTGCTGAGCTCGATGCAGGCACTGTTTTGACTCAAGCGCTGTTAGAGATCAATCAAACAGAGACGGCTAATAGTTTACAAGCACGTGTACAAAAACTTGAGCATAAATTGCTACCTTGGACAATTTTGCTATTAGCAAATAAAGTATTGTCACTTGATACTAGCAATACAGCTAAAGCAAGTTACTTGCCAGCTTTGCCATTACAGCTTTTTATGAACGTTTAGATTGGCATTAGAGTACGATACATTAGCTCAAACCTAGGGCGTGTCATCAATTAGCACATTAATACATTTAGTGGCCTTAAAATGGCTAAATTTTGCTAAACATCGTCAGAAATTTTGTCAATATGTTCATATTAACGGCAATTTCTTCCTTGTTTATCTAC
>NZ_JBVFXW010000062.1:0-14258 GCF_055522395.1 Psychrobacter sp. TPE 89C | reverse complement strand
ATTGTATAAAAATTAACTATTGTTAGCTTTTATATGAAAATCAGTGGCTTTTGACTATCGAGTTAAATACCAAATATAGAGCCGTTACAACCCAAAAAGTGATGGTAGGAAATAGAGAGATAGTCGATTCAATTTAAAGGTAGTACAAGGCAACTGAGTGTAGATGTATATTAAATACTTCAAGCAAGGTTAACGCAGTAATATTTTTATAGTGGAGTGACTATAAAGGAATGCCAACCATCCTATGGATAATTACATAATACGACCGCAAGAGATTTATTTGTTAGAGCGCTATAGTTCACCTGCCTACTTTAAAGAGATGCGTGATGCCTTTGCTCGTATGCTAGAGGCAGCTGAACAAGCATTAGAGCTATTTATGGGGGACTTACCTAGCGATTATCGTAGTAGACCCATCAATCGTCAGCCTGATATTGTTTGGGGCCAGCGCGTGCTGCCGAATTTACGCGGCACCTTAGACGATCTTAATGTCGGTTATCAAGAGCTGTTAAAAGGAGATTTAATAGCAATAAGATATGCTGGTAATGTTGAGAGTGATTTTCGCGCTATCAGTATGGATTACGATATCGACTGGATGCCAGAGCAGCAGCAATATCAAGAATGACAGATTCAGGCAGCAGAGTGGAGCCGTTATCTATGCGCAGCTATTGCATGCTATTTATATACAAATGCTGTGTTTTTATACTAAGGGATTCCAAATGTACGATCGCGTTAGCTACGGCGTATCATCAGTTAGATTGTGAGACTTAGAATGAGAAAAATTGTAGATAAGCATGGAAATAGTTATTATTAATATGAACATATTGGCAAAATTTCTGACGATATTTAGCCATTTTAATACTATTCAATGTATAAATATGCTCATTGATGATATGGCTTGGGATGACTGATAGACAGTTGGCCACTATGCAAGTCGCTGCTTTTTTTATAATGTTAGGGTCTTTCGGTTTTTTCTTACAACAAAAGAGACAGTTTTCCAGAATGTCTTTAAATGTTGTGACTAGATGTGGCTAATAGACCCTAGTGTTTCTAAACTTTCTTTTTATTCAAAATAAATACCAACACCGCACCCAATATCACAGCGCTTGCCACGACGAATTGCATGGTCAATTGCTCAGATAAAAACACCACGCCTAGTATGGCTGCAAGTACAGGTACACAGAGCTGTACCACTGCTGCTTGGGTGTTTTTTAGCAGCGGCATTGCCATATACCAAATGCTATAGCCCATACCTGATGCGATCGCCCCTGATGCACATGCCAACAGTATCCCTGTGATGGTGATATCACTTACATTGATGTTTTCTAGGCCAATATCATCGAGATATATCATACCGATTAGTAACAGGATAGGAACAGCAACAAGGCTCCGGATAAAGTTAAAGCCAGTAGCGCGTAGCGGTGATACACATGATTTGCCACGTATGCTATAGATGCCCCAAGCCACACCACTTATTGTCATGAGTGCCGCTGCGAATAATGAAGGTACTGCTGCTGACGGTAGCATCAAATAAATAAATCCGACCACTGCGACGATAAATGCGATCCACTGTAATATGCTTAATTGTTCTTTTTTATAGATGCCCCAGCCAATCATCGTGAGCTGAACTGCTGAAAACAAAATCAATGCGCCAGTACCCGTGTCTAGTTCTACATAGGCAATCGAAAAGCAAAGTGCATAAATCACCAAGCTTGCACTACTAAGCCAACTGCCTTTATCATTCAAAATAGCCTCATAAGAGGTGCTACCTAGATTGAGCGCTTGACGTCGTAATCGATAGGTATAGACCGTCATGATAATAGCTAAACAGACAGCCGCACTCACCAAGCGAATAATGGTAAAGCTCCATGCATCTATATAGCCTGCTGCTAGCGCCATTCTCCCAAAAAGAGAGTTTGCGGCAAATGCGATCAATGCGATAACAGTATAAAGCGTGGCTTTCACAATAATTCCTACTATGAATAAGTTGATTTTGAAATAGGCGAGCAGATGATTTTAACGTTAATTTTTTAGATATGTTTTTATAACAGCCAATCATCGTTTATCGGAAATGAGGGCTGGCACTCTAAAAATCTAGTTGATAGCTATCTCACAAGGAACGATATTTTGTCGTACTTGCGACAAAAAGTCTCTTTTAAATTAGAATAACGATAGTTGCATTGATGATAAGGCTTATGAGTGAAATAAGTGGTCAAAATTACTATCGGCAACCTTTCAATAGTTTCAATCAACTAATCAATCAATCAAATAAAAAAGATACGCAGGAAACGATAACATGGATTGGGCAGGTATTTTTATTTATGACACAACGTGGGCATTTGCACTTGAAATATTAGTACGTGTCACCGTCATGTTTGTGCTCATTATTTTATTTTTACGCTTTACGGGCAAGCGCGGCGTCCGTCAGTTATCAATCTTTGAGTTAACCATCATTTTATCACTGGGCTCTATCGCAGGTGATCCAATGTTTACCGAAGATCTGCCGATTATTCAGGCAGTGCTAATTATGGGCTCGGTCATTTTCCTTTATCGATTGTGTACGTGGGCCATGATGAAGTTTCAGCCGTTCGAAGATTTACTAGAGGGTAAGTCGCTATACATTGTCGAAGATGGATTATTGGTACTCGAAAAGATTAAAAAGTGCAAGATGTCGCATGATGAGTTTTTTGCTGAAATGCGTCAACAAGGCGTTGAGCATTTGGGTCAAGTGCGTACGGGGCTTCTGGAAACAGATGGAAACTTTAGTATCTTATTATACCCACCCGAAAACACAGGCTATGGCATGCCACTATTTCCCAAGCAGTACCAGCCAGTCGAGCAAGTAGAGTCAGGAGGTTATTATGCTTGTATGCATTGTGGCTATATTGACACTATCTCTGACGCTCATCAGCTGTGTATACGCTGTGAGGATGACTGTCGAAACTGGGCAATAGCATTAAATAGCGAAATTGTGAGGTGATTGGGCTGTTCTCTGTATTTTTATGCAGACCTAGTACACAGATAGGAACAACCCAAATTTCAATTGTTTAAGATGTCAGCCTTTCTAGATATTTTGATGAACTTAGGCGACTTTATACCAGTCAATTTTACGAGTCATGACCATCACGCAAGCGAGCAGTACAAAGCAGAATACGGCACCAAGCAATAAGTTCATGTCTTCTGTGGTGAGAATGCCAAAAAACGATGCGTACAATCCTGCGAGTGTGACGGTAAATATCGCTGCTCGTTTTACGCCACCGAACACGTAGTAGGTATACCAGCCAATGAGTCCGACACAGGCACTGGCCGCAATGGCATACGCTTTCCAAAACACTATCTGCTCAGCAAGTGGTAGCAATAACACATAAAAGACAAATAGCGCACAACCAACCAATAGATATTGAATCGGGTGAATACGGCTTGATTTAATCACCTCGAATAAGAAGAAAGTGCCAAACGATACTAAGATTAATAGCAGCGCATATTTCATGGTTCGTTGAGTTTGTAAATACACATCATTGGGTTCGGCAAAACTAACCCCAAAGCTGCTGAGGCGCATACTATCAGGCATTGCACCACCTTCTACTGCAATCAAGTCATTGCGAGACATCGACTGACTGCTAGTATCAAGGCTGGCTTGACTCGTAACAGCGCATTCATTATTAGCGCTGCCAAGACAGTGTGATAAATATTGGTTGTTGGTGACGGTTAAATATTGATTCTGCCAATTGGCTTCAAAACCTTTTGTGGTGAACTTTTTGGCATTTGGAAGGGCTTTGCCAATGAAGTTGGGCGCATGCCAGTTACTGCGCATGGTTAGGCTAAAGTTCTGCCCAGTAGGCACCGTATTTAAATTGCTAATACCTGCTAAAGGTAAATCTACTATGATACTAATCGCTTGAGTACTTTCGGTATCGGATGGCTGATTGGTCAAGTCTGTACCAGATAATGTTTCGTTATCCTGCGGGCTAGCAACAGGCTTCGCTGGACGATTCAATAAATCTTGAGGAATGGCCACCTCTACATAGGTTAGCTCTTTCAGCATAGGTGTCTGTGGATATGTTGCTTGTATTGATTTTTTATCAATGGTCACTGTCGGTAGTGTCGCTACACCGCGTAGGTCTGATACAGGAATAATTAATTTGGCTTTATTCCAGTGAATGATGGTTTTTTCAGGTTTTATTTTATTGATAAATGGGTTTGTAGCGGTATCGACTGAATCTGATGCTTTGTTATCGGTATTATTAGGCTCGTTTGAGCTAATTAGAGTTGAATCAAAAGTATAGTTTTGGTCAAATTTCAGCGCACCGTTATAACTGGTCGCATGATAAACACCGCGCTTATAGGTGTCCGTGTTTACCTCAAGATCTTGAGCTGCTTGGGTTTGATTGGCAAAAACGGTTTCAATTTTTGAGTAGGATGCGGCGCAGTTACTGATTGCTTCGGACCCTTTAATCTCACATTCAGGTGTGACCGTGGTAGGAATGGCAATAAAGGGTGTAATGACTTCTTGCGGGTTGACGTGCTGTTGAGCGATCTCTCTGATAACCGACTCTGAATAACTTTGCCTCTCATAGATGACCGAGCCAATCATGTTGAGACCAATGGCAAACAGAACGCACAGCCCCGCGATGATAGATAATTTAATCAGTAATGTCTTTTGCATGGAAGCTCCTCATATAAATCTTTAGTCCAAAACTGTTGATATAACAGTCAGCAGGTTTAAAGAAAAGGATAGAGGAGGGATGAAGAAAAAATATGTAAGAACAGTGGAGAGTGTGTGGAAAAATAAGCGCTAGTGTTTTTTGGTATCGCCAACGACTTTATCCATAATGGCAAATAGTAAGCCTGACAGGACGAATGTCATGTGAATAATGACTTTCCACATGAGCTTTTCTGCATCACCTTAGCTCATGTCACTTGTGATGTCCATAAATGACTTTAAAAGATCAATTGCAGAAATGGCGACGATAGCACCAATGACTTTAGCTTTAAACCAGAAAAATCTACTTTGCCCATCCAGTTAGGTCGATCATCATGGTCATTGGTATCGATTTTAGAAACGAAAATTTCGTAACCACTGAATATGATGATGAGTAGTAAGCTAGCAACCAGCGAAATATCTACCAAGACCAGTATGTCTACGATTACGCTGGCTTCAGAAGCGACAAGAATATCTGCAAACATACCCCAAAGCTTTTGGATAAATTTGATAAATAACAAAACAATGCCTAAAACCAATCCTAGATAAAAAGGCGCGAGTATCCAGCGGCTATTAAATATGGTTATTTCTAAGTAATATTCGATATTTTTTAGCATGGATGTCTCGTAAGGTTCTTAAAAATAAAGCTGTAAGTCATATATGTGTGACGTCAGATAGAGTGTATTTGAGAAATTTGTCTAGCCACTTGTTGCACTCGTTGCTCTCTATTACCACCGATACGATGAAACTGCTTTTGATAATGGGTCAGCTGGCTTGCAAAATACGCACTGATTTCATCACGCTGATTTGGGCTATCTCGTAAATCATCAGCGACCCACGGGATATCCACTTCGGTTAATAGGATTAAATCATAATGATGCGTCAATGCGGCCTGAGTCAGTGCTGCAGGGCAGTCATCATAATACCAGTTGGAATACGCCATTAACTCAAACAGACTGGTATCACAAAATAGATAATGGTTACCTTCTTCTGTTTCAGCCGCTTGTGTGGCGAGTTCATTTTCTAACGCTATCTGACCCTGTGCGATAGGGAGTAAGTCATCCCACGTACAAGTCAGTTGTTCATTATCCCATTTAGCTTGTAGATACGTGCGCATGTATTCTGGTACCCAAGGGCTATTAAAATGCGCTGCCAAATCACGACATAAGGTAGTTTTGCCCGTGCTTTCTGCACCTAACACCGCAATTTTAGTGACCGATTTAGGCGTACGCTGTCTGAGATTGTCTGCGATGTTGTGTGCGATAGCGTCGTTGCCATTCATAATAAGCCCAGATTGCGATGAGGGTGAAAACCACATACTGTAGTGCGGTAAAGGTAAAACCTTTATAGAAATATAAAGGTACAGAGATAGCATCGGCTACGATCCACAGTAACCAGTGCTCAATTTTACGTCTTGCCATGAGCCACATCGCCATTAAGAACAGCGCAGTGGTTAGCATGTCAGTATAGTCTACCCAGGTAAATAAATTCAGACCGAGGACGGCACCATCGAAGCTAAAACCATTATTAATCACTGGACGGAAGTAATAAACGGTAGCGACAAAGGCGACAGTCGCCGTGGCTAGTGTGACCAATATGGGGATATCTGTCGTGCTCAAGCGTTCAACCTGAATGCTACTCTGAGCATCACTGTCTTTTGACGACACATTTTGCTGCTGGCTAGTGGGAGTCAGTTGTTCTGGCTGTTTTTTGCTGTCTTTGTTTTTTGACCAGTTAATCCATCCATAGATGCTCATGATACTGTAATAAGCATTGATGAACATATCGCCGAATAGCTGCCATTTCCACAATAAATAAACAAATATAGCAGTACTTACCAGTCCAATAGGAAAGACCAGAACATTGGTTTTGCTGGCGAGAATGACACTTGCTACGCCAAAAATCACAGCAATCAATTCGAGAACAATAAATAAAGTGGTGTAGTCAGCGTATTGCCCAAATAACCAGTTGAGAAGTTCTGCCATTAGCATTTCCAAATATTAGCTTGTATATGTATTTTGGTGAGTTTTGGAGGTATAAATAGGGCCAATTATAACGTAGCTGCTGCAAAATTCCGGCAATCTTTGCTTGTTTTTAGCAACAAACAGGTTATTTGTAACAAAGTATTAGAAAAATTATAATATTCAGGCATAATAAAGCCACTGATTTTAAGTTTACAGTCATTCACCGAAAGTAAATGGCTATTATTTTTCAACCTTTATGCTTATTTTAAGCACTATTGTAGTAGACAAGGAAGCTTATCATGACGACTTGTATCACAGGCACAGGCCTATACATTCCACCTTATAGCATCAGTAATGAAGAGTTAGTTGATTCATTTAACCAGTATGTTGAAAATTATAATACAGAGCATGCTGATGAGATAGCTGCAGAGACGGTTACGGCGCTCGAGCCTTCATCAGCCGCATTTATCGAAAAAGTGTCTGGAATAAAGTCACGTTATGTGATGGAAAAAGACGGTATTCTAAACCCTGAAATCATGGCACCAGTGATTGCCTATCGCAATTTGGGTGAAGAGCTGTCTGTTATGGCAGAGATGGGCGCCGCTGCATTAAGAGATGCGCTAGCTGATGCTGGATTAGAAGCCAATGACTTGGATGGTATTATCCTTGCGTGCTCAAACTTTCAGCGTACGTACCCAGCAGTCGCCATCGAGATTCAAAACGAGATTGGTATGATTGGCGGTTTTGCTTATGATATGAATGTTGCGTGTAGTGCAGCGACGTTTGGTCTATCACAAGCACATGGTTCTATCGTTTCTGGCTTAGCCAAGCGTATTGCTGTGGTCAACGTTGAGATTACCTCAGCGCATCTTAACTGGCGTAACCGTGACAGCCACTTCATCTTTGGTGATGTCGCAACAGCATCTATCGTTGAAGACTTAGATACGCCAAAAGGTTATGAGATTCTGAACTCTAAGCTATTTACACAGTTTTCGACCAACATCAAAAACGAATATGGCTTTATGGATCGCTCAGAGTATTTAGCCGCACAGACTGAAATGTACCCAGATATCAAAGCACCAGTGACGGACAAGCTGTTCCTTCAAAATGGTCGCAAAGTATTCCGTGAAGTCTGTCCGAAAGTGTCAGAGGTTATCACTGAGCATTTGACTGAAAACGAATTACAAGCCAGTGATGTGAAGATGATGTGGTTACATCAAGCCAATGCGAATATGCTGGATTTAATCCTACGTACGGTCGTCGGTAAAGGAGCTGATAAAGCCATTGTGCCGAGCGTCATCGCTGAGTTTGCCAATACCAGTTCAGCCAGTCCAATGATTGTGTTCCATCGCTACAAAGATAAACTAGCATCAGGTGATTTGGGTGTTATTTGCTCATTCGGTGCCGGTTACTCGATTGGTTCAGTATTGGTTCGTAAGGTTTAATACTGTCATTAGATAGCTGTTGTAACGATAAAAATAGCCAAGAGCAATCTTGGCTATTTTTTTGTCTGAATGTTTTGACATACATATTGCAAATAGCTGAATAATGAAACAAGGTGAGGGTATTTCAGAATAAGTGAAGATGTTGAGCAATATAATGGCTAGATTGCTTAGAATAACGACAAGATTACTCAGAGGTTTTAATTTAAGGTGAAAAATTTGCTATAATTACTCTCTTATTCCTCTTATCCAATTAAAAGTCCTTTTATGAAAGAATCCTTACGCCTGCGTTTAGACCAGATGGTAGACCGTTATGAAGAGGTCACCGCCTTATTATCAGACCCTAGTGTCATCAGCGATAATAATAAATTCCGTGAATTGTCTGTCGAGCACAGCGACTTGATGGATATCACTACTTTATGGCAGAACTATGTAGGGGCAGAAACGGATCAGGCCGATGCAGAAGCTATGCTGGCCGATGCTTCAGATCCTGACATGAAAGAGATGATGCAAGAAGAAATTGATAACGCGCGTGATACCATCGTGGAGATGGAAGAAGCACTCAATGTCATGATGCTACCAAAAGATCCTAATGACAAAGTGCCAGCATTTTTGGAGATTCGAGCTGGTACAGGCGGTGATGAAGCAGCGATTTTCTCTGGTGATTTGTTCCGTATGTATCAAAAGTACGCTCAAACTCAAGGTTGGACGGTGGAAGTGCTGTCAGCCAATGAGGGTGAGCATGGCGGTTATAAAGAAATCATCACACGTGTATCTGGCAATAGTGTATATGGTCGCCTAAAGTTTGAATCAGGCGCTCACCGCGTACAGCGTGTCCCTGAAACCGAGAGCCAAGGTCGTGTTCACACATCAGCTTGTACGGTTGCGGTCATGCCAGAAGTTGAGATTGATGATACCGTCGATATCAATCCTGCTGACATAAAAATGGATACTTTCCGCTCAAGTGGTGCAGGTGGTCAGCACGTTAACACGACTGACTCAGCCGTACGCTTAACCCACATTCCAACGGGTACCGTGGTAGAGTGTCAGCAAGAGCGTAGCCAGCACAAAAACCGTGCGCATGCTATGAAGATGCTAGTCTCAAAAATCCAACAAGCCAAAGTGCAAGCGCAGGTCGATGTGGCGGATTCTATACGTCGTGACTTGGTCGGTAGTGGTGATCGCTCAGAGCGTATCCGTACCTATAATTTTCCACAAGGTCGCATGACTGATCACCGTATTAACCTTACCTTGTACAAGCTCGACTCTATTATGGAAGGTGACTTGGATGAGATTCTTGATGCATTGTTACGTGAGCATCAAGCAGATCTAATGGCGAGTATCGGCGGCGGTGATCAATAGGATTTTAGTAGTAAGTAAAGCGATAACCATAAAGTCAGTAGACAAAACTTAATTGAAACCTATGCTGCTGACGATAAACCTTGTGGTTATCGCCAGATTACTCAAAGCAGTGTAGCAAGAGGGTTGTGGTGTATAGATTAACCATATAATTTTCCAAATCTACAATTTAACTTATCAAAATTTGAGAGTGTTATGTCAAAGCAAAACCAGAATAATCAAGCCCAAGAAGAACAAGCCCCAACACTAGAAGAAGCCAATGAGCTGATTGCTCAATTACAGGCCAAATTAGATGATATTACGGCTTCTGGTAAACAGCCTTATCCCAATCAGTTTAAGCGCACTGATTATGCTAAAGACTTACAAGCTGATTTTGATGGCATCTCTAAGCAAGAGATTGAAGAAAAAGCTGCGAATGGCGACAAGACTCAGGTTAATATTGCTGGGCGTGTGATGCTCAATCGTGGCTCATTTATTGTCATTCAAGACATGACGGGTCGCATTCAGCTGTATGTTGCACGCAAAGAGTTAGATCCAGAAACACTTGCCTCTATCAAATCATTAGATTTGGGTGATATCGTTGGTATCTCTGGCTACATCGGTCGCTCGGGTAAAGGTGACTTATACGTACATATTGAGGAGTTCAACCTTCTCACTAAATCACTACGCCCAATGCCGAACAAGTTTCATGGTTTGGCTGACGTAGAAGCTCGCTATCGCAATCGCCACCTTGATTTGATGACCAATGAGACGACTCGTGATACTTTCATGATCCGTAGTCAGGTCGTTAGCGGTATCCGCAAGTTTATGTTGAATGAGCGCTTCATGGAAGTTGAAACGCCAATGATGCATCCTATTCCGGGCGGTGCTGTTGCGCGTCCATTTGAGACGCATCATAATGCGTTAGATATGCCACTGTATCTGCGTATTGCGCCTGAGCTTTACTTAAAGCGTTTGGTTGTTGGTGGTTTTGAGAGAGTATTTGAGATTAACCGTAGCTTCCGTAATGAAGGTGTCTCTACTCGCCACAATCCTGAATTCACCATGATTGAGTTCTATCAGGCTTATGCTGATTATCATGATTTGATGGATTTGACTGAGCGTTTATTTAACGAATTGGCATTGGATATATTAGATACCACTGAAATCACCTATCAAGAAGAAGCCATTAGCCTAAAAGCACCATTTGAACGTCTGTCTATGTCTAATGCAATTGCAAAATATGCAGAAAACTTCGATATGGCGCGCATCAACGATCGTGAATATCTAGCAGAGTACGCCTCAACGGTACTTAAGCAGCAAGTAAAAGACGGTTTTGGTGTGGGTAAATTACAGACGATTATCTTTGAAGAAACCGCTGAGCATCAATTACGCCAACCAACGTTTATTACTGAATATCCAGCTGAGACTTCACCACTAGCGCGCCGTAGTGATGATAATCCTGAGATTACTGATCGTTTTGAATTGTTTGTCGGTGGTCGTGAACTGGCCAACGGTTTTAGTGAGCTTAATGACCCTGCTGACCAAGCCGAACGCTTCCGCGGTCAGGTTGCTGAAAAAGACGCGGGCGATGATGAAGCCATGCATTTCGATGAAGAGTACATTGAAGCCTTATCTTACGGTTTGCCACCAACAGCAGGCGAAGGTATTGGTATTGACCGTTTAGTCATGTTATTGACTGACTCTGCTAGTATCCGTGATGTGATTTTGTTCCCACACATGCGCCGCAAGCACGAAGGCTAAAGCGGATTTGCTTGCTATTAAGCCACAACGATATTCAACTAAGTATAAAAATCTTTTGCTCATTTCGATAGAATGGGTGTAAGCTTTTTTATGAGACTTCATTTATAGGAGCGTTATGGGTACTCAGCAAGCATCGCCTTCACTATGGCGACAGATGATTCAACAATTCTCTTTATCATTGTATGAACTACCTGATGATAAAGTAATCGCTGACCCTGAGAAGTTTCAGGGTTATGATTTCGTATTTGAGTTTGCTAGTGCCACTATCTACTTGATCGTCAATGATGTAATGACGCAAGTGAGTAAGCAAGAAATTAATCATGCTAAAGTTCGTGAGTGGAAAAAAAAGGCAGTCAACAAATTAATCAAACGTCACACTCAGCTTTATCAAAAGAACGATAAGTTGATGGCTAATGGCAGTATATCAACTGCTGAAAAAGATGTTTACTTTGTTGGTTTGACGTCACTGTCTTTTGAACAACAAGACGAGAAACGAGGCTCATCTTCTTATAATGTTGATCATGAGTATGGTAGTCAATTTTTTGCTGAAGACTGTGTTTTGGACTTGGATGATGAACATAGGGTCTTGCAAGTATTTAGTTATCGAAATTTCGCCACTATACTCAGTCAATTGGCTGCGCCAAGTGATCTGACGACGTTTTTAGATTTTTACCGTGGTCAGTTGACGAATTTTGTATCGTTTCAAAATGAATCGACACTCTTGGCACAGTTTCTAGAGTCTCCTGACTTTCACTATCGAGCGATCAGGGTTCAAGAGCAGTTGCTTGAGGGTGAGCTGATCGATCAAATCGAGCCACGCTTACTTAAAGCAGTAGAACCGAATCAGGCAGAATTTGCCACTGCATTAATGGCCGAGATTCAAAAAAATACTCGAATGTGGTATAAGCTATTCAATAGCTTGCTCAAGCGTTATCGTGAAGCGGGGCAATCGTTGCCTACCGCGCAGGTCGATATCTTGGCAGATGAGTCAATGTACACCTATGCTTGTCTAGTAGAAAAAATATTAGCACATAGGACGGTTGACCAAGAATCATGCTGGAATGGGTATGTTCGTCATGAGCACTCTTATCATATCTTTGGCCGTCATTACCTTATGGTGTTTTATGCACAAAATGATAGCAGCTCGTTGAGTGTAGAGAAAGTTCGTCTGTCTCACCAAGATTTATTATCGGATCTCAATGCTCAAATGCAAACGCCAGTGATGGATGAACTGTTTTTGATTGGTGTAGAGTTTAGACCTTGTGAGGACAGCGTAAACACTGAGGTTTACTTAGATGTTTTCCATCAAAATGGCGCATTTCTTGACGAAAGCACCCAGCGCTTACATGAACGATTGGCACAACTTCAAGCACAGTTATAACCAACCTTATATCTATCAAAGTAATAGTGTTAGGCTCGCCTGATATTATTATTTTGATAAACGAGTTGCGATTTGTCGTACCTTTACTCGCCTTTCTTGTATTGACATTAAATTGAACAGACTCTAGGGCGTGTCCTCAATCTGAACCTAATTCGCTATCTCTATTTATACTACTTGTATTATCTATACTGGCATTTACTATGACGCAGCAATATCAAGTTTTAGCTCGCAAATATCGCCCCAAAAACTTTCATGAATTGATTGGGCAAACGCACGTCTCGCAAGCGCTGATTAATGCGATTGATTACAACCGCCTGCATCATGCGTATCTATTTACTGGGACGCGCGGTGTGGGTAAAACGACGATTGCGCGTATTTTGTCCAAGTGTTTGAATTGCGATATGGGCATCACCAGTACGCCTTGCGGTGTGTGTGATAATTGTGTGGCCATTGATCAAGGACGGTTTATTGATCTGATCGAAATTGATGCCGCGTCTCGCACTAAGGTTGAAGACACACGTGAGCTGCTTGATAACGTACCCTATGCGCCAAGTCAGGGTCGCTATAAGGTTTATCTGATTGATGAAGTGCATATGCTGTCCACACACAGCTTCAATGCACTCCTCAAGACGTTAGAAGAGCCACCTGAGCACGTAAAATTTTTGCTAGCGACGACCGATCCACAAAAGCTACCAATCACTATTATCTCACGTTGTTTACAGTTTGTGCTGCGTCCGCTGCCACAGACATTGCTAAGCGAACACTTGGCGAATATTCTTACCCAAGAGCAAGTTGGGTATACGCAGCCAGCACTGTGGCAGTTGGCAAGTGCTGCTAAAGGCTCAGTACGTGATGCGTTGTCATTGACCGATCAGGCGATCGCTTTTGGTCAAGGTGCGTTAGATGATGTCACTGTTAATGCGATGCTTGGTCTGATTGATGCAGCTGATTTGGTCAGTTTAATTACAGATATATACAATCATGATAAGTCTGCCGTTGCTGCTCATATTGAGCAAATGCGTGCACAGATGGTTGATGCCACCAGTATGTTTGATGGGCTCGCTGAGCTACTTCACCAGTTGGCATTGACACAGTTATTACCTGAAGTCGCGTTAAATGTAAATGAAGCGCAGGCACAGAATATTACTGTACTGGCGCGGCATATTAGTCCAGATGTGTTGCAACTTTACTATGAAATCGTGGTACAAGCACGTGAAGGCGTGAAGCTTGCTAGCACACCTATGCAAGCGCTTGAGATGTGTATTCTACGTTTACTAGCCTTTCGTCCGTTGCCAGTCGATGAAGTACTGAGCAACACTTACGACAGTGAGGTATCCTCTACAGAAATATCAGCTGTAGAAATAGTTACTTCTATACCGTCTACAGGTGCTGTCACGCATGAAGCTTCAGCACTGCCATTACAGTCATATGATGTGGATTATCAAGCACAAGATTATGATGATCTCCAAAGCAGCAGTTATGATGAAAACCTAGCACAGCCTGAACCAGTTGTTGAGCCTGAACCAGTTGTTGAGCCTGAACCAGTTGTTGAGCCTAAACCAGTTGTTGAGCCTGAACCAGTTGTTGAGCCTGAACCAGTTGTTGAGCCTGAACCAGTTGTTGAGCCTGAACCAGTTGTTGAGCCTGAACCAGTTGTTGAGCCTGAACCA
>NZ_JBVFXW010000061.1:0-14969 GCF_055522395.1 Psychrobacter sp. TPE 89C | reverse complement strand
TACAGCTGATGATTTATCAAGAATTAATCTGAAAACCAGTAACTGGTCAGTTGTAAAGCAAAAAAAGCGGCTAAATATATTAGCCGCTTTTTTAGATCTACCACAAATATGTTATCAGTATTAATCTTTGATATAGATTAAATCCCATACGCCATGCCCACGTTCTAGGCCGCGACGCTCAAACTTGGTCATTGGACGAAAGTCAGGACGATCCGTAAAGTTACCCGCACCCGCTTGATTGGTTAACCCTGCAAAACCATCTAATACATCAACCATCCAAAATGCATAATGCTCCCAGTCTGTAGCCGTATGGAACCAGCCACCTTGTTTTAAGCTGCGAGTGACGATGGTCATACGTTCCGCACTGACAAATCGACGCTTGTGATGACGTTTCTTTTGCCATGGATCAGGGAAGTAAAGTTGGATACGGTCGACATGATTTTCTGGTAATTGCTTGAGCAACTGAATAGCATCGCCGTTGATGATTTTGACGTTTTTTAAGCCTTCTGTGCCTGCCATATAAGCACATTTACCAATACCAGGCTCATGTACTTCGACACCGACAAAGTTGCGGGTAGGCTCTGCTGCTGCCATTTCAATAAATGAAACACCCAGTCCAAAACCAATCTCTACCGTAAGTGGTGCTTCACTACCATTAGGGCTATCAGCAAATAGTGTGCGTAGATTATTGATACCTTCTAAATCACCATCACCAAAACTGTTATTGACCAAATAATCAGCAAATTCTGGATCGGTCAGTGCCAGTTCGGCATTTTTATTCATGTGCGTACGTCGCTTCATAAACGTATTGACGATACGAATGTGTTTGCTTTCTTCAGGCGCTATCTCATTACCGACATTGTCATCAATGTCAGTATCAATATTGCTTTCAATACTGGTGCTAAGGTTTTTTTGCTCATCAGTAGTACTCGTACTATCGATGTTATCGTTAATATCAGGATGTTGACTCATAGGATTGACAAGACTTAATAAAATGGGTGATGTACGCTTATTATAAGTTAAATCTATACAGCTGTGAACGGACAATGTTTTTTTAATACGCTTATGCTCAATCTACCATGAAAGAGTAAAATCATTAATCTCGTTTGACGTATTGCAGATATATTCATACTTGGCTGCCTTGTACTTCTTTTACATTGAATCAACTATATTTATCGGTCACTTACTATTCTGTACAGCGGTTTTGGCGTTATCATATAACATGCGTAGGGTCTGTTGAACATTCAAATGTGGTGCTGGCAGCCACTATTTTTTAGACAATACGCAGTGAAATTTTTGATGCCTAGTCGTTCTAGGTTAAATAATTTCGCCATGTATTGGTAGAAAATAGTACTGCCCTCCACTCGAGCACAGCTCTTGCCTTGCGAACGGGCAAAGCAGTGCTTTGCTCGATCCGTTCTCAAGGCTGATGCTAAAATCACCCCAAACGTTGTTGCAAACCTAGCTAAGGTCTCGACATTATCGTCGGCTTACGCCTAGTCTGGTGCAATTTTAGCGATCAGCAGCCCTAATATTTGAATGCTCAACAGACCCTAATGAATTTAAACTTTTCTTTATAGTAAATAGGGCACCTCACTATGCTATTTATCGAGACAGATTCGCCACCTCCGTTTTATCAGGATCAGCTGACTGCTGCGAAGCGTAAACAGTTGGATAAGTGGTTTATTAGTCATCGTAGCCAGCACTATTATCTCAAGCGCTTTGAGCAGTTTGATGAGCAAGGTTATTTGTCACCAAAATGGCACTGGGCTGCATTTTTTGTGACTTTCCCTTGGCTACTTTATCGCAAGCGCTATATGGATGCCATTGTATACAGTGTGGCAGGATGGTCGTTCATTCAGCTAAATGTAGCATTGGTGTTGGTTGCCTTTGAATTTGTAGCAATGTCCTATATTCCTGATGCTTATCAGATGGCTACGCGTATAGGTATTGCTGCAATAATCTGGCTGTTTTGGTCATCTATGGTTGCACGTTGGACGGACGCGTATTATTACCGTATGGCACGCCGTGAAATTGCCGATGTTGTGGAGGACTATCAGCGCGATGAGAATGCGCAGAAGGCTCACTTGCAGAGGGAAGGTGGCGTGAGTCTGTTTGGACTAGGCTTGGGGTTTGGATTATTTGCGTTTGCTCTAATGGTGATTAAGGTGCAGTTTTTACCGATTATTGCCAAGCCACAAGCAAATGAAGTGGTGTTTGATGCCTATGATACGGTCAAAACGACACAAAATCGTGTGGCATTACTTTATCAGCGAACAGGACAGTGCCCAACTAATTCGTCCTTGAATACGGCAACAGAGCAAGTAAATATCGACATTGATACCACTGCTGCTGGGGTAGCAGAAACTGACTGTGCGGTGATTGCAACGATTCAGAACATCAAGTTTCCGATACGTTATTTGAATGATCAGACACTGGTTTTTTATCATGTGCCAGACAGCGATAGTTGGAACTGTATGACGTCGCTAAATAAACGGCAAGCGCCACAAAGTTGCTTGCCTGAATAGGGCGTTACGCTATTATTTTTTAGCGTCTGTTACGATATCGTCTTTTTCATCGACTGGCGTCGCTTGGCTCTTTAGCGCTTCATAAAAGTCAGTCAAATCCATTTTTCGTGCTTTACCAATGTCTTCATCAAATAAGCTCTCAAGCTCAGCCATTGCTGATTGTGCAGATTCGATCATACTGGCTTCATCATCATAAATAGCTTGCTGACGTTCAATCAAATCATCATCATAATCACGGAAAGTTTGTACCGTCTCACGCGCTTTTTCTGGTGAGATACCGAGCAGCTGTAGCGACTCACGCGACATATCCAAAGACGATAAATAAGTCTCACGCCATATATGACGGACACCCACTTCACGTAGGCGGTAGTAATGCTGGCGATCGCGTGCTCGTGCTAGGACAATCACGTCTGGATAGTTTTTACGCAAATATTGAGCAGTCGTGATGGAGCGCTCTAAGTCATCAATAGCGAGAATAAAGACGCGTGCTTTGTTGATACCGGCGGCGCGTAAGATTTCGGGGTTTTTGGGATCACCATAGTAAACTTGGTTACCGAATTTTCGGACAAAATCTACGCGATTTGCGGAGCGTTCGATGGCGGTAAATTCAATATTGTGCATGCGCAACACACGACCGATAATCTGACCAACACGGCCAAATCCGGCAATGATTACCTGATGCTCATGGTCTGGAATAGAGTCGTATTCACGGCTTGGCTTGCTCTTAGCAAATAAGGGCTCACCTATCTTTTCTAATAGTAAAAATGCCAATGGCGTGAGTGCCATAGAGATAGTCACAACAAGGTTCAGTGTATTGGCAAGCTCAGGACGCAGGACATTCTGTGCGGTAGCGACACTAAATAGTACGAAGGCAAATTCACCACCTTGAGCGAGAGTCACACCGAGTCTGAGACTGGTCGGCCAGCGATTTCCTAGTACTTTTGCAATTGCTGTAATGACACCAAATTTGATGAACATCAATGCCATCGCACAACCAATGATAAAGATAGGCTCGGCTAGTATAAGTTTGACATCGGTTAGCATCCCAACAGACATAAAGAACAAGCCTAACAGTAGGCCTTTAAAGGGCTCAATACTAGCTTCTAGCTCATGGCGATACTCAGAATCCGCTAGCAATACGCCAGTTAGGAATGCACCTAGTGCCATTGATAGACCGATTTGTCCCATCAAAATAGACACACCCATCACGATAAATAGGGCGACCGCAGTCAGTAACTCTGATGCGCCACTTGACGCCACAAATTTAAAAAATGGTCGAACCACATAGCGACTGGCAAAAATGAGGCCTGCAAATACGGCAAATACCTTACCAAAATAAATCAAATCATAGCTTTGCTCGCGCACCCCTGATAAAAACGGAATGACGGCTAGTAAAGGAATAACGGCAATATCTTGGAATAATAAGATCGTAAAAGCTTCACGACCATGGGTACTCGCAAGCTGCTGTTTTTCAGTCAATATCTGTAATACAAATGCAGTAGAAGAGAGCGCAAGGCCAAAGCCTACGATAAAAGCAGTATCCAGTTGTAAGGAGAAGAAATGATGTAAAAGTAACATCAGTAGCGTGCCAGTCAGGCCGACTTGCAAGCCACCAAGTACAAATATGGAGCGCCGTAATGCCCATAGTCGTGAAGGCTGAAGCTCAAGACCGATGATGAATAGCAGCATCACCACGCCAAACTCAGAAAAGTGTAATAAGCTCTCAGCATCGCCCGCTACATCTAAGCCACTGGGGCCTAATATCAGACCTGTGATGAGATAACCTAAGACCGTCGCAATACCAAATCGTTTACCAAGGGGTACAAAGAGCAGTGCTGCTCCTAAGAAGATTGTAGCTTGTAACATTAAATTTGGTGAGCCGGCGGCGGCAGCAAGCATCTGATATCCTTAAGATGTGGTAATAAGACAAACAATATAAAGTGGCTATAGTGAAAATAATATAGCGTCAACGTAGGTTATTTTTTACGGTAAATCTTCCAAATGCCATTATCAGCAAGCGGATTGTTATAAGCATCATTACGGCGCTTACGTGGGGTCTGTCTGCTATCGACTATTTTAAAGTCGGGTAAAGCATGGACGATGAGTCCAGTACGATAAAAGCGTACCCGTTCAGGCTCTAGCATCTCACCTTTATTATCACGGCAAAACACATAAGCGCGCAGGTCAATAAACTCACGGTGCGCAACCAAACGTGCCTCATCATCGTTATCGAATACTGCTGACATACGCGCAATTTCATCAGCACTATAATCACCGCATTTATCCGTCAGCGCACCTACTGAACCAAAGCTTTTGGATTCTTTAGCACGAGTCTTGGTTAAATGTAGACGCTGAACGTGATAGATAAACTGCGGAATCTCAAGGCTGGCTGGTAGCGGTAGATAGTCGGGCGGTAGATTGGCTGCAGGGTAAAACGCCATCGCGCGCTCAAGTATCGTTTGCCAGCGTTGTTGGTAGGCTTGGACTTCTGCCAAGTTACCTTCATAAATAGGCATGTCACGAATTTGGCGCAAAATATCAGGTGGAAATTGCTCATCACGAAAGCTCGCAATATCTTCTTGCAGCGTTGATAGCAAAACTTTGGCGTGTTTTTTGCCATCTTTTGAAGTGGGGTCGTCGATATAGTCAGGGGCGACAAAGGGCGCTGAGCGTCTAGACATAATGGTATATCTTCAATAGATCGTGAATAAGTTTTTTAAGTCTTAAGTATACAGAATTTCTATTAAAAATATGGCAACGAGACTCAATTTTTCATTATTTGTGACATGCTATTACATTGATAGAAACTAGTGTGACATGAATTTGAGGCTTTTTATTTGTTAATATTTACTTATTTTATATTCATTTGCTTGTTATAAATGGATCATAGTCAATGGTTATGTCCGATGTGACTATTGCTATCAGTTGCTTGTGCGGAAATATTGCAGACCAACGCATCGCTATGTGACTTAGTCTGCGGGTGCGATGAGCTTTCGACTTGGATGGTAGCGTGATGTATGCCAAGCGTGAGCAAGCGTTGTTCTAAATTGGCAATCAATAGGCTTGATTCGTGAATATTCATCTCACCATCGACGACAACATGACAAGATAAGGCATTGAGACCACTGGTAATACTCCAAACATGCAGGTCATGGACTTTTTGTACCTGTGGATGGGCAATCAATGTTTGCTCAACGGTTATCAATGATATCCCCGTTGGCGTACCTTCCATCAAGATATGTACAGAGTCACGAACAACGCGGTAACCACTAAAGAGAATCAGAATAGCAACGATGATTGACGCTGCCGCATCTGCCCATACCCAACCAAAGCTCATCATCAATAGCGCTGCAATAATCGCAGCAACTGACCCCATTAAATCACTTAATACATGTAAGTAAGCACTTTGCATATTGAGGTTAACGGGTTCTTTCGTATCAGCTGTATTGTTTATTGCTTTGGTTTCATTCTCCTCGTGGCTATGACCATGTGCCTCTCCACGATGGCTACCTCGGTGCATCAGCCATGCGACCAAAATATTTACCAGCATACCGATAGTCGCGATGATGAGCATGCCCTGAGTAGCAATGTCAGGAGGAGCGTTAAAGCGTTTAATCGCTTCATAAAAAATCATTAACGCAATAATAATAAGCGTAGCACCATTGACGGTAGCGACCAATATCTCAAAGCGTTTATAGCCAAAAGTCTTTTGATGAGTGGCTGCTCTTTCGCCAATTTTGAATGCCATTAAGGTGGCGCCAAGGGCGATTGCATCACTGAGCATATGACCCGCATCTGATAATAGTGCCAAACTGCCAGTGAGCCAACCACCAATGGCTTCGATGAACATGTAGCCAGTGATGATAATGAAGCTAAACAGTAATGTGCGCTGATAGCCTTTGGTATCTTGCGGTGAAGTTGACTGCTCTAAGTGTGAATCATGATCATGAGAGTTTTGTTCATCGTACTGATGCTCGTGCGTATCAGCAGCACTCTGATGCGTATCATGGGTTGCATTAGTCTTTGAATCTTCTGTAGTCATAACAACCCTCAAATTCTCTGACATTGAATTCGATCGTCAATGTTTGCTCTACATAGTTTAGTGATAGGTACTTAAGGTATTTAGGTTACCAACCAACTGGGTCAATGTCTAAGGTCAGCTTAAGGTACTTTGCGTTTGGCAAAGCAAGTACTGGCTCCCACCATTGATTCAGTACATGGTGTAATTGGCGTCTATCTTTGGCTAAGAGCAGGAGTTGCGCATGGTAACGACTGTTCTTTTTACTCATCGGTGCATCGATAGGACCAAGCACGGCAAGGTTATGTGCGTTCGGTAGAATACTAATGGCATCTTTGAGCGCTTGAGTGGTGGCGGCAAGTGTCTTACCTTCACAGCGTATCAATGCAGCATGAGTATGAGGCGGCAACCCCATCATTTTACGCTCTTGTAGTAGTTCGCGCGCAAATGATAAATATCCATCCTTCACGAGCTTTAATAATAGCTCATTATCTGGTTGTAGTGTTTGAATCAATACCTGTCCAGATTTATCACCGCGTCCAGCGCGTCCAGCCACTTGAATCATAAGCTGTGCAGTATGCTCAGGTGAGCGAAAATCTGCTGACAAAAAGCCACGATCAGCGTTAGGCAAACAGACCAGTGTGACGTTAGGGAAGTGATGGCCTTTTGCGACCATTTGCGTGCCGACTAATATAGCAGGAGTGCCTTCGTTGATACGCTGGTAGATATTTTCCCAGCTGTCTTTACGTCTTGTGGTATCACGATCTATCTGAATAATAGGGTACAGCTCTTTACTGGTTTGCGGATTGGCAAAAATAGCATGCAAGTTTTCGCTGAGCCTAGTGGTTCCCATGCCTTTCGCATCTAAATTTTGACTACCGCAATCAGGACATACAGTAGGAATATAGGATTGCCAGTCGCAATGATGGCATTTTAAATAAGAGTTGCTGACGTAAGTATTATGTTGAGACTGGCTATTATAATGAACGGTTAAGTGAGCATCACAGCGAGGACAGTCTGCCTGCCAACCGCAAGCCTCGCATAATAAAACAGGCGCATAGCCACGACGGTTTAAGAATATCAACACCTGATTGCCCGCTTCTAGTGTTTTTCGTATTGCCCCAATTAAGGCATCTGTCAAACCTGTATCGTAGCGCGCGCCATCGTCTTGTGCTTGCTGATGGGTGCTTTGCAGGCGTGCATCGATGAGTTGCATGGTGGCAGGCTTGGCATTGCCAGGACGAGCGAGCAGTTGACACTCTACGAGTTTGCCATCATCGACCAATTTTAGGTGTTCAAGAGAAGGGGTGGCTGTACCCAGCACAACTGGGATGTTGGCTTGTAGCCCGCGGTATAGTGCAACGTCAGCGGCATGATAACGCAGTGTGTCTTGTTGCTTGTAGGAACCATCATGTGCTTCATCGACGACAATTAATCCCAAGTTTGCAAAGGGATACAGTACTGATGAGCGTGTACCAATGATGATTTGTGCATGACCGGTGCGACAGTCTTGCCATCCTTGTAAGCGATGGGTATTGTTCATCCCTGAATGTAGCAAGACAATATGTGCGGCAAATCGACTGGCGAATCGTGCACGAGTCTGCGGCGTCAAACCAATCTCGGGCACCAAAATTAAGACTTGCTTGCCAGCTTCTAATACTGCCTGCATCGCTTGTAGGTAGACTTCGGTCTTGCCACTACCGGTGATGCCGTTTAGCAAAAATCCTGTATAGCAGCCAGATTCATGTGCAGCGAAGATGGCTTCAACAGCAAGCTTCTGCTCATCGTTGAGATCAAGTGGCATCTTTGCGAGCTTAACAGGCACAGGTGCTTGTTTGGGCTCAATATAGCGCTCGATAAGTCCTTTTTCTTCCAGCGTTTTTAAGAACGCTCTTTGCATACCCTCTAATAACAGCACGTCTTCACTTGCACCGCGCTCGCCATGCAGCTTGAGCATATCGAATTGTTGTTTCTGCTTTTTGGCATTGGTATGAAAATCATCGTCAGTGATATGGGGCAGAATTCGCCAGTGCGTAATCAGCAGATCTAACGGCTTACCTTGACGAACGAGGGTTGGCAAAATAACTGCTAATACGTCGCCGAGGGGGTAGTGATAATAACGCGATAGCCAAGAAGCGAGCTTCAGCATACGCTCATCTAAAATAGGCTCAGCATCCAAGCATTTATCGATAGGCTTGAGCTTGTTGAGTGGCACGCTACTATCGGCTTCGGAGATATGAGCCACGACGATACCGATTAGAGTCTGGCGACCGAAAGACACTTCGACGCGGCTACCAATAGGCGGTATGGATGTGGGGATTGTATTTGGCAAAGTATGCGCATGCGCTGGTAGGCTATAGTCAAATACCCGATAAAGGGGCACGGGTAGAGCAACTTGTACCAACATAAAAGGCTTCGCAATTTGATGAGATTGATGTAAAAAAAGAGACAGAGACTAATAAGCTTAGCATGATGCTAAGCTTATGATGGTTCAATATACAATATTTTATTTAAGCAGAGTCAGCATTAAAATTAGTCACTGTCAAAATTAGTCAATATATAGAATAGACTCAATCTCAACCACGCCACCTTTAGGTAATGCTGCTACTTGAACTGCTGCACGGGCAGGGTATGGTTCGCTTAAATTGGCAACGAATACTTCGTTTAGAACAGCAAAATCACTCAAATCAGTTAACGACACGTTGAATTTAACCACGTCATTCAAACTGCCGCCAGCAGCTTCACAGATGGCTTTGATATTTTCAAATACTTGCTCTGCTTGCGCTTTAAAACCTTCTCTTAACTCCATCGTATCAGGATCAAAACCTAATTGACCTGAAATATAGACAGTGTTGCCGACTTTTACGGCTTGTGAGTAAGTACCAACAGCGGCAGGGGCTTTATCAGTTTGGATAGTTTGACGAGTCATATTATGTCCTTTTTGTGCTTTTTTGGTTTGGTTGATAGTGGCGTATCGTCATTTCGTAGATTTCAGTATAAATGACGATAGGTTTTAATTGTAGGTGCTAAAAATCAAGTAAAACAGTTTATCATTATTTGAGAGTTTTCTAAAATTGCTGAAGAGAATATTCAACGCTTTCTTAAGCAAGATTTAACGATAGGTCATCGCTCTGATAACCCATTCAAGATGACTTATATACGACTTAAAAACAACTCAGACACTATTCTTATAAATAACAAAGGTCTTATAAATAACAAAGGCTAGTGCAGGTACTATAAATAGTAGGCTGAACGAGAAATAGTAGGCTGAACGAGCCTGATGCTGTATCTGATTTATATCAATTGACTATATTATAATTGATATAGGCGTATGATATTAGGAAAGCCAAGTAATGAGCGCAGCTCTCGAATGCCTTGTGCTAAATGATTGCGACTACGTACAATGATATGGATGATGGTATCACTGTTACGGACATCAACGGTTTCGATCCCCATGTTTAGTTGGCGCAAATGATAAATGACTTCAGTGATTTGTTCGTCGCTGAGAGCGACGGAGAGCTTCAAATAAGCAGGGAAGCGAATTTTGCCAGTGTTTTTAATATTGTATTCATCTGGATCGCCTTGTTTGACCGCTTTATCATTACGCCAACGTAGCTGAATTACTTGATAGGGATTGTCTTTACGGATGTCGTCCAAAGAAAAGCATTTGTGTCGATGCACTACCAGACCATGGCGCGATAAATGGCCAACGATAGGATCGCCATAGATAGGATGACAACAGTTGGCAAAATCGAGCTCAACTCCAGAGGCGTTTACTATCAGCTGTTGTGGCTGAGTCATGTCATCGCTATGCTCTCGAGCTTGCAAATCATGAACTTCATCGCTGAATAAGCGGGTCACTACAAGTTGCGGTAGTAGGGTGCCAGAGCTTATTTGCTCAAACAGCGCGTCTTTTTCTGTCAGCCCACGCCATTCAGTGAGGTTTTTCCAGTCACTTTCAGTCAAGTCATCCAGACTTTTTTGGTAGGTTCTAAGTGCTCTATCCAGTGCTTGCTGACCATGATGCTGCTTGTCTGCGGCGGACAAGTCTTTAAACCAACGCAAAATCTCTTCACGGGCTTTGTTGGTGACCACAAACCCAAGCCACTCTGCTTTCGGCTCTGAGTGACTGTTGACTTCGATTTCAACCAGCTGTCCATTTTTTACCACGGTGCCAAGTTTGGCGGCTTTGCCCTCGATATTGGCACCAACGGCCACGTTACCAACCATGGGTCCGACAGCATAAGCAAAGTCTAGTGCCGTTGCCCCTTGTGGTAGCTCATAAGCACGACCTTTCGGGCTATAGCAAATGATTTTACTGGAGTGCAGATAATCCATCAGCTCATTAATCGTAGCGACTGCTGCTGCAAAATCAGGACTGTGTGCATTTAAATTGTCTTCATCGACCAAGTCTTTCATATTGCGCAATGAGGCTTGAATGACCGATTGACTGACATCAGAGGCATGTTCTGCACCGATGACCCCGAGTCTGGCAGCACTTTGCATTTGCTTGGTCAAAATAGTGACTTTGACCACATCGTTATCGCGCTCATAGATAAGTGTGAGCGATTGATTGCCGCCCGGTAGAGGCCGACGAATATTATCCGCGATATGGGTATCGTCAATTTGGTATTTTTTAATCAGGTAATAAGCGAGTTTGTCACAGGCTTCGATATTATCGAGAATAATCTCAAACGCATAATGACGTAGTAGCGCATTAATCTCGCCACGGTTTCGGAAAAATTGTCGGTATATCACCACGCGATTGTCTAGGACAGTGACCAGTCCATTCAGATCCAAGTTGTTGAGTACGATACTCAAATAGCGATGAATGGCCTCTCTCTGGAAGTTACGCCCAAGACCGTGTTGTAGTAGCTTATCAGAGATCTTGTTATACATATCAGAGTCAAGATTGCGATAACACAGCACCTCGATGTAATCAGCAATATCGTTGAGACCCATGAGACGGGCAAATGGTACATAAAAATCTAGGGTTTCTTGTGCAGTCGTGCGTTGCTTTTCAGGGCGTACCGCATCAAGCGTAGACATATTGTGCAAACGGTCGGCAAGCTTAATAATCAACACGCGCGGATCAGCAAGCGTGGCAGTCAAAATCTTATGAAAAGTCGCGGCTTTATTTTGTTGCTTATTATGCGAAGAGGATTTTAGCTTGGTCACACCATCAACCAGTCTTGCGACTACGATGCCATAGCGCTGCTCAACTTGCTCATAGCTCACATCAGTATCTTCGACCGTATCATGCAAAATGGCAGCGATAACGGTATCTCGGTCCAATCGAAAACCTGCCAGTATCTCAGCGACCGCAATCGGGTGGGTGATATAAGGTTCCCCTGATTTGCGCTTATCTTTAATGTGCGCAATATCACCGAACTCACAGGCATCAACAATATCACGGCGTTCAGCGGCAGTGAGATAACCTACTGAGCGCAGCAAATTATATTGAGCGTCATCGACTAGGTGATGACTGAGTTTGGGTAAGGTTTGACTCATAAAGTAACGATCCTATTTTCCATTACCTATTTGCCTGATTGTCTGTCGAGGTAAATGGTGACTGAGTGAATACTATAAAAATCTTGAGAAAAAGATAAAAATGGGTAGCCCATCCTCTAATTAATCGCAAATCACATTCAATGTCAACTGCTAAGCGAGTCGGCGCTATAAAAAATTAAAAATTATAACCCAATGGTAGGTTTTGACGTATAAATAGGGGTTAAAACAGTTTAGTGGCTATCGTTATAATTTATAATCAAAAAACCACAGCATAAGCTGTGGTTTCTATTATAAGTATATAGTGACTACATACTTATTTTAGCAATCAGTTACTAAAAACTGTGATCGCCTGACAGTGCTAAATCTAGCGAACTGGTCGCAAAATTATGCTCTGGTTGATTCAGAATATCGCGAGTGATTTTACCAGCGGCAATTTCACGCAATGCCAATACAGTAGGCTTGTCGTTATCGACATCAACCATAGGCTCAGCGAGACCTTTGGCCAATTGACGTGCGCGCTTGCTTGCTACTAAAATTAGTTCAAAGCGATTATCAACATTATCCAAACAATCTTCAATCGTCACTCGTGCCATAAATAGCTACCTCGGTTGTTTTTATTAGTCTCGGACTTTACCGCTACTCAATAAAAATAATATCAAAAATATAAAAGGGGAATAGCTAGACATTATAGCATTTTTTGCCCAGTCGCGTAGTTGCTTTTTGCGTATCTGTTCGTCGCTACTTAATTTATGCGCTACTAGGCAGTTATCGGTGCTTGGTTTATACGTCTACGTTGCTGTTGAGCAAGTTGCTAATCGTGCGATGATAGCGCTGCTGCTGGCGAGCAAGTGTCTGTCTATCTGCCACGATAATCGCCTTTAGCTCAGTTAATGCGACTTCAAAGTTGTCATTGATAATTACAAAGTCAGCATGCACATACTGTGACATCTCGTTCACTGAACCTGCCAAACGCTGCTCGATAACTTCTATACTGTCTTGTGCACGAGTCGATAAGCGCTGACGTAAGGTGGCGAGGCTAGGCGGCAAGATAAAAACCATCGTCGCTTCAGTGAATATTTTTTTCACTTGCAGCGCGCCTTGCCAATCAATCTCTAAGATGACATCAACGCCTGCCTCTAGCTGCGTACGCACGCTTTGCTCTGACGTCCCATAATAGTTACCAAATACTTCTGCGTGTTCTAAAAACTTATTTTCATTGATATCTGCCAAAAAACTATCTACGTCGGTAAAATGATAATGATGACCATCAATCTCGCCAGGACGCGGGGTGCGAGTTGTGTGTGACACACTGACCGTTAAGTCGTTGGTGGTGGCAAGTAATTGCTTAACTAGTGAAGTTTTGCCAGTACCAGAGGCGGCGGTAATAATAAATAATGAACCTGTCATACAATTTGTCCTAATGGAGTGTGTTCTGATAAACAATTAAAGACTGGTAAAAATAAAAATTGCCATCATACAAGGCGATAGAAGCTATGTGAAGTAAGTCATTATAAACTGCTTTTATGGCTTTTATTTTAATTAAAGCCACTCTTGTCTAGACGCTACTGTTATATCAGTGAGTTGTATCACTCATTGCTATTAGTACATGCTATTTTCAAGAGCAATAAAAGCAAATTATGCTAAAGTAGCAGAATGAATTCATCCCAATATTTGAATTGAAGCTTTTAAAATAAGCTTTAACTATAAATTATCTAATGATAGGCCTTCTTATGCAAATTTATCTTGCCAATCCACGTGGATTTTGTGCTGGTGTGGATCGCGCGATTGCGATTGTGAACGAAGCATTGACACGTTTTGAGCCACCCATTTATGTTCGCCACGAGGTGGTACACAACAAATTTGTCGTTTCTGACTTGGCCAATCGTGGTGCGGTATTCGTCGAAGAGCTTCACGAAGTGCCCGACGGCTCTATCGTTATTTTTTCCGCTCATGGCGTGTCAAAAGCTGTTGAAGATGAAGCGGAGCGCCGTGATTTAACGGTTTTTGATGCCACTTGTCCGCTAGTGACTAAGGTACACATTGAAGTCGCTAAGTTTGCACAAGATGGGATGGATGCAGTATTGATTGGTCATGCTGGACACCCTGAAGTGGAGGGCACGATGGGGCGCTTTAACCGTCGCCATGGTGGTCACATTCATTTGGTTGAAGATGAAAGCGATGTCGCGGCATTGACAGTACAGAATGCTGAGCGTCTAGCATTCGTCACTCAAACCACTTTATCTATGGACGATACAGCGCGCGTCATCGATGCGTTACGTGAGAAGTTCCCTAGTATCCAAGGCCCACGTAAAGATGATATCTGCTATGCCACCCAAAACCGCCAAGATGCGGTAAAAGACTTAGCCAGTCGCTGTGAGGTGGTCTTAGTCGTTGGCTCACCAAACTCATCGAATTCTAATCGTCTGCGTGAATTAGCAGAGCGTATGAATTGCCGTGCTTATTTGATTGATAATGCCAGTGAAATGGACAGAAACTGGTTGGATGGTGTGCAGAGTATAGGTGTGACTGCTGGTGCATCAGCGCCTGAAGTATTGATTCAAGAAGTACTGCAACAGCTCCAAGACTGGGGTGGCGACCTGCCTAGCGAGTTATCAGGTATTGAGGAAAACGTGATATTTAGCTTGCCTAAAGCGCTACGTATTCCGATTACCCAAGTCGGTAAGTAGCCGTAAAACCAGCTACTATAAAGGTTCGCGATTAAAATAACCTACTATGAGCACAGTAGAATGAACAAGCAAAACAATAAGTTTGTACTAGCAACGGCCACTCTCGCTGAAGTTAATAAGCAATTAAAAATTAATATGCTGGTGACTGTGGTAGTAGCATTTGTGTTGTTTATGAACATGATGAAATTTATGTCAGAAAAAACATTTTTTTATGCAGCACTCGTC